>CAZXJV010000011.1:0-43868 GCA_964641135.1 uncultured Treponema sp.
GCACGCGTACAGGCTTCATGAAAGAGGCTCTGAATGCTACGTACTGTATACATGCCGCCTTTTTGCCCCTCGAAGAGCCAGGTTTTTGGCTGGTACTCTCCCCGGTATTCCTGGAGCAGTGTGTATAAACGCACGGACAAGGGAACAATGCGGTCTTTTTTCCCCTTGCTCTGGACTACGCGGATGAGCGCGCGGTCGAAGTCGATGTCGGCTATTTTTAGTGAAACTGCCTCGCTGACCCGAAGACCTGCAGAGTAAATCAGGCTGAGAATCGTTTTATGCTTGGTGTTGGTCAAGGAACGGAGAATGGCTGCTACTTCCTGCTCTGAAAGAACTGTTGGCAGACGCTTTTCTCTTTTGGGGCGCAACGCGACTCGGGGCAGCTCCCGCACGACTTTTCCATAGACCTCCAGTATACCACGAAATCACTGCCAGGCACCGTTATTTCGTGATTTTGGCGGTTTTGGATTGATACCCGGCTTTTACACCGAACACTGATCAAACTCCCGGAACAACCCCGTTCGCGGCTGGACAGCTGTTCAAGTAGTTCTTTGTGAGTCATACCGGTGTTTTCGGTTCCAGGATTCCCTGAAATGCAAAAACATGAATTCGGGGTTAAGCTCAGCTATAGTATGCGATTCATGCTCAAGGGAAACGAGCATTTTTTTCTGCACTCTGCTTGCTGAAGATAATGGCCTGAGCGTTTCTGTTTAAAGCTTTTGGCTCCCTGTTTTGTCGACCGGCGGAGCCCCCCGCGTCTAACCAGCCCCCGAACCGCCATGGGCCCCTCCCCGGGCGGCGAGCGGGCGGATTACTGCGCCATGACCGGATTTTCCCTTGAAAAAAAAAAGAGTATCGGGCATAGTGTGTCATGCAGGTTTTACGCGAACGCATCAGGCGGGACGGACGGGTGCTGCCCGGAGATGTCCTTGCTGTCGGCAGCTTTCTCAACCATCAGCTGGATGCCGGATTGCTTGACGAGCTGGGTGCCGAGTTTTACAGACGCTTTAACGGTGCCGGGGTGCAGCGCATCCTGACTGTTGAGGCTTCCGGCATAGCCCT
This sequence comes from uncultured Treponema sp., assembly GCA_964641135.1. GTDB lineage: Bacteria > Spirochaetota > Spirochaetia > Treponematales > Treponemataceae > Teretinema. The sequence goes on from CAZXJV010000011.1 coordinate 1,063, forward strand.
CGCCTGCTTTGCCGCCCGGCATTTCAGGGTTCCGGCCGTATTTGCCAAAAAGGCCCGTTCCTCGAACCTTCCTTCCGGGGTGTACAGCGCTCCGGTTCATTCCTACACACATTCCACTGAATATCAGGTACATGTTGCCCGGGAATTTCTGCCGGCGGGCGAGCGGGTCCTGATTATCGACGACTTTCTGGCCCATGGCGCCGCTCTGGACGGCCTTGCCTGTATTGTTGAAAAGGCCGGCTGTACGCTTGCCGGAGCCGGAATCGCCATAGAAAAGGGCTTTCAGGGCGGCGGGGACCGTTTGCGTTCAGGCGGCGTACGGGTGGAGTCCCTCGCAATAGTAGATGCCATGGAGCCGGATGGAAGCATTCGCTTTCGCGGCGAATGACCGGGTGAAGACGCGTGTGTTTTGTGTCTTGCCACCCCCGCAGAACAGGTATTTCGGGCCGACCCGTATGGGTGCCCTGATAATAAGGAGAACAAGATGAAAAAGATTCTGGCCGCAGTGCTGGTACTGGCCGCCGTTTTTGCGGTAGCGTCCTGTGCCAAAAAAGATGCCGATGGCAAGGGTGCCCTGCCCGCGCTGACCAAAGAGACCATCAAGGTCGGCTTTGTGTACATTGGATCCATCAATGATGAAGGATATACCCAGGCACATGATCAGGGCCGCCTTGCGCTGAATGCGATGGGCATCCAGACCCTGTATGTAGACGGTGTTCCCGAGAATGCCGATTGCGAAAAGGCTATCCGCGACCTGATCGACCAGGGCTGCAATGTAATCTACACCAACAGCTTCGGTTTTATGGACTGGACGATCAAGGTTGCCGCCGATCATCCGAATGTGTATTTCGGCCACTGCTCCGGGTACAAGCGCGCTGCAAATGTGTCCACCTATTTTGGCAAGATATACCAGTCCCGTTACCTGGCCGGTATTGTTGCCGGTTTGCGCACCAAAAACGGCCGCCTTGGCTATGTAGCTGCCATGCCGATCCCCGAGGTTATCCGCGGCATCAATGCCTATGCTCTTGGCGCCCGCTCTGTAAATCCTGCTGCAACTGTGGAAGTAATCTGGACCAACACCTGGTATGATCCCGCTGTTGAAAAGCAGGCTGCTCTTGAGCTTCTGAACAAGGGCTGTGACGTTATTGCCCAGCATCAGGACACTACCGCAGCCCAGATTGCTGCACAGGAAAAGGGCGCATGGGCCATCGGTTACAATTCACCGACCCCGAACGCCGCTCCCCGTGCCTATCTGACTGCTCCTCTTTTCAAGTGGGCCACGTTCTATCTTGATGACGTGCAGCACATCCTGAACGGCACCTGGGAGTCCCGCGCATACTGGGATGGCCTTGCTGCCGGTATGGTTGACCTTGATGCCCTGACCGCCAATGTTGCTTCCGGAACAGCCGCCAGGGTGGAAGCCGCAAAGGCAGCCATCATCGCCGGCGACCTTGAGCCCTTTACCGGTCCCCTGAACGCCCAGGACGGTACCGAACGTGTTCCCGCCGGAACCCGCATGACCGATGACGACATCTGGAACATGAGCTGGTTCGTTGAAGGTGTAATCGGTTCAGTGCCCCGCTAATTGGCAGGCTGATGACAAAGGCGGTCGAGCCTTTGTCATCAATGATCACAAGCTCCGAAATCCGCCTGTGCGGCTTGCGGAGCTTGTTTTTTCCCTTTTGATACAGGAGAAACATGACCGGTACGCCCTATATTGAACTGAAACATATCACCAAAACATTTGGCCGGGTGCGGGCCAACAGCGATGTTTCGCTGGATGTACGCAGCGGCGAAATTCTTGCCCTGCTTGGTGAAAACGGCTCCGGCAAGAGCACTCTGGTCAACATCCTTTCCGGTATTTATACCGCCGACTCGGGAAGTATTTTGATTAACGGGGTAGAGACGGTCTTCCCCGATCCTGAATCAGCGATACGCGCGGGCATCGGCATGGTGCATCAGCACTTCAAGCTTGTTTCTGTCATGACCGCCTACGAAAACATTATTCTTGGCGAACGCGGAAGGTTTCTTTTGCGTGGTCGCGATATAAAAGAACGGATCTATCAGGTTGAAAAAAAATTCGGATTGGTAACCAATCCCGACAAAAAAATATACGAAATGTCTGTCGGTGAAAAACAGACTGTCGAAATTCTGAAGGTGCTGTACCGCGGCGCCCATGTACTTATTCTTGATGAACCCACGGCGGTGCTTACTCCCCAGGAGATTCACCGCCTGTTCGAAATATTACGCGGTATGCGCGAGGCCGGCTGTTCCATCATCATTATCACCCACAAATTGAACGAGGTAATGGAAATCAGCGACCGCGTAACAGTGCTTCGTCAGGGCCGTACTATCGGTACGGTTGTAACAGCGCAGACTACTGCCCGTGAACTGACCGAGATGATGGTCGGCGCTCCTGTTTCACTGGAAATTAACTGCACTCCGGCTGCCCGCAGCGCCAGAGCCATGCTGGAGGTGCGCGGTTTGACTGTTACCGATGCGGACCGGGTGCGGCTTCTGGACGAGGTTGCCTTTGAGCTGTACGGCGGCGAGATCCTCGGTGTGGCCGGCATTGCCGGTTCCGGTCAAAAAGAGCTGTGTGAAAGCATTGCCGGCCTTGAGCGCTCGGCTGTCGGAACCATCTCTTTTGAGGGAGAACAGCTTTTAGGCCTCAGCCCCAAGGCTATCATCCGCAAGGGGATCAGTATGAGCTTCATTCCCGAAGATCGCCTGGGCATGGGGCTCGTTGCCGGAATGGATATAACCGACAACATACTTCTTAAACGCTATAACAATACGCCGGGAATTTTTGTGGACAGGGCATCGGCCCGGCTCGAGGCTGAACGCATTGTAGCGGAATATAGTATATCGACTCCGTCTGTGGACCACATTGTACGCAAACTTTCCGGCGGAAATATCCAGAAAGTGCTTTTGGGGCGCGAGATTGAAATGCGCCCCCGCCTGCTTATCACCGCCTATCCGGTCAGAGGTCTGGATATCGGTTCGTCCAGCACTATTTATTCGATGCTGAACGGCCAGAAGCAGCGTGGCGTGGGAATCCTTTTTATCGGCGAGGATCTTGATGTGCTGATGGGGATTTCCGACCGTCTGATGGTTCTGCACAACGGCCGGGTTATGGGGATTGTTAATCCCCGTTCGGTCACGAAGGAAACGATAGGACTGATGATGATGGGCGAGGAGGTTGCACTGTGATCCGGATTATTAGTAAAAGCGATGCTTCACCGCTTGAAGAAAATCTGTTGCGGGCAGCGGCCATTACCGGCGCCCTTGCAGCCGCAGCTGTCCTTTTGGCTGTTCTTGGCTATAACCCCTTTGCTGTATACGGAAACATCATCCGCGGCTCGCTGCTTTCAGCCTACCGCTTTCGCGAAACAGTGAACAAGGCAATACCTCTGGTGGTGCTCTCGCTTGGTGTTTCGGTTGCCTTCCGGATGAAGTTCTGGAATATCGGTGCAGAGGGCCAGTTTTATCTGGGCGCCTTCGGTGCCGCGCTAACCGCCTTTACCTTTCCCGGCTTGCCGGCTGTTATTTTGCTGCCGGCGATGGCGGTGACCGGTGCCCTCTTTGGCGGGCTGTGGGCTTTGATTCCCGCTTTGCTCAAGGCCCGTTTCGGCGCCAGCGAAACACTGGTTACCCTGATGCTTAATTATATCGCCCTGAAGTGGATTTCCTTTTTACAGTACGGACCCTGGAAGGATCCGGCAGCCTTCGGCTTTCCCAAGATTACACCCTTTCCGGCAAACGCGGTGCTTCCTAATTTGTTCGGCATTCATCTGGGCTGGCTTATAGCCCTGGTGCTGGCTGCCCTTTTGTATGTAATGACTAAAAAAACAAAGCTCGGTTATGAAATTGACGTGCTCGGTGAAAGCGAGGCGACCGCCCGCTATGCCGGGATGAGCGTGACCCGCATCATGCTGGTTGCCGTTCTTATTTCAGGCGGTCTTGCCGGCATGGCCGGCATGATGCAGGCATCAGCAATAGAACGCAGCCTTTCCGACCAGCTTTCCGGCGGTCTCGGCTTTACCGCTGTTATCACCACCTGGCTTGCCCGCCTGAGTCCCCCCCTGATCATCGTTGTTTCATTTTTGTTCTCGATGCTCATTCAGGGCGGTAACTTTTTGCAAAGCTCCATGAAGATTCCGGCAGCTGCCGCAAGTGTCCTTCAGGGCATCATCATTTTCTTTGTGCTGGGCGGCGAGTTTTTTATCCGGTACCGCTTTGTGTGGACCGGACGACGCGATTCACGGTCTGCTCCGGCTCGGGGAGGTGTACAATGAACGGAACAACCCTGGCCCTGGGCCTGTTCTTGCAGACCGCAGTTCAGATGGGAACACATATCCTGCTTGCCACCCTCGGCGGCATTATCTGCGAAAAGATCGGTAACCTTAACCTTGGTATCGAAGGCATGATGCTCATGGGGGCTTCGGTCGGTTTTGCCACAGCCCTTGGAACCGGTAATCCTGCGCTGGCGGTAGTTGCTGCAGGAGCGGCAGGATCGATCGGCGCACTGATCTATGCGCTTATCACGGTTACCCTGCGCGGTAATCAGGTTGTTACCGGTCTGGTGCTGACAATCTTCGGCGGCGGTGTTTCTGCCTATCTGGGCCGCGGCCTTTCCGGAAAACCCCTGCCGGAAGCTGTAACTGCCGCCTTCGCTCCGGTTTCCATTCCTGTTCTGCGCGATATTCCCGTACTGGGACCCATGCTTTTTGAACAGAGTCCCTATGTGTATATGTCTGTCGCTGTCGCGTTTGCCGTATGGCTGTACTTTCGTTCAACCCGCCAGGGGCTGAATGCCCGTGCTGTCGGCGAAAACCCCGGTGCAGCAGATGCCTCGGGTGTTCATGTCGGCTTGTATAAATATCTGCATATCACGGCAGGCGGTTTTTTGTGCGGAATCGGCGGTGCATGGCTCTCGCTTGTCTTTGTTCCCCGCTGGCAGGAACACATAACAGCCGGTGCTGGATGGATCGCCATCGCCCTGGTTATTTTTAGCGGCTGGCACCCGCTCAAGGCTATTCTTGCAGCATGGAGCTTTGGTGCCCTGCGCGGGCTCGGGTTTCGCTTCCAGAATGCCGACCTGTCGCTGTTCGGTCAGTCCCTGCATTTTTCACCGCAGATTCTTGATATGATTCCCTATGTCGCTACCATCCTGGTGCTGGTTATCACTGCCCGGCGTAAACGCATTGAATCGCGCGGCCCTGCCTCTCTTGGCGTGCCGTATTTCCGCGAGGAGCGGTAGCCCGGTATGGATCAGTATGGCTGCTGCACAGAGGACGGTCTGATCCGCCTGGCGGGCAACACCTGGCTGCTCCCGGGGCCGACCAATATCGGCCTTGTGTGCGACGGGCATGACGTCGTTGCTGTTGACTCCGGGAACGACAAGGAAGCCGGCCGCCGGCTTTTAAAGATTCTCCGCGGCCGCACCTGGTCCCTGCGCGGCATTATCAATACCCATTCAAATGCCGATCACGCAGGAGCAAACAGCTACCTGCAAACCCAAACCGGCTGCCCGGTCTGGGCCAGCCCTGCCGAGGCGGCCTTTATGGAGATTCCGGAGCTGGAAGGCAGTTTTTTGTGGGGAGGCTTTCCCCCTTCCGGGCTGGACGGCAAGTTCTTCCGTATCAAGCCCTGCCGGGTTGACCGCCTTGACCCGGCTGCCCTGCCTGACCTTCCCGCCGGTATCACCCTTGAGCCCTTGCCCGGTCATTTTTTCGGCATGATTGGTGTACGTACCGCCGATGGAGTCCTTTTTGCAGGCGATGCCCTTTTTGGAAGCGACATCCTTGAAAAATACAGTATTCCTTTTATCTATGACGTGGGCGCATTTCTTTCAAGCCTGGAACGACTGGGAACAATGGACGCCGGTATTATCGTCCCGAGCCACGGACCCGTCCTGCATGATCCGGCTCCGCTCATTGATCAGAACGTGCGTGCGGTGCACGATATCCGAACGGTCGTGCTTGAACTTCTGGAAACAGAGCAAAACTTTGAATCCCTGCTTGCCGGTATTGCCGGCCGTTTTGGTATTCAGCTGAATCTTGCCCAGTACGCACTGATCGGAAGCACCCTGCGCTCTTTTTTGTCCTGGCTTCATTCACACGGATACATCGGCTTCAGGTTCAGCGATAATACAATGCTGTGGCAGGTGACACCGGAAGACCCTGTCGGTGTTTAACTTACAGGCTGATGACAAAGGCAATTGAGCCTTTGTCAGCACCCTGCTAAAGGAGTCTTTATGAAAAGAAGTATCTGTATTCTTGTTGTTCTTTTGTGCCTGGCAACTGTCTTCGCCTCGGAGATTGAAGCTTCTATTGTAATATCCGGGGTTGCTCCGGGTGGCGGCGATGTGTATGTCCAGATGTTCAATTCGGAGGACTCATACAAAAAGGGAGAATCCTTCCGGTCCTGGGTGGCAGAACCTTCGGGAACAACCGTGACTCTGAGTTCTCTTATGCCTGCCGGGGATTATTATGTGATGATCTTTCAGGATACCAACGGCAACGGCGAGCTTGATACCAAACTGTTCGGCATCCCCCGCGAACCGGTCGGTATATCCAATTTTAACGGGCGCAGTATGCCGGGAGGCTTTAACAAACACAAGATGCGTGTGGATGCTGTCAATCCGGTCATCCCCGTCCAGCTTCACCGCCTGTAAGAATTCAGGTACCCTCGTGGCAATTTTGCCCGGTATGCGGTAAACTGTAGCTAGCAGATTCGGCCTTCGCCGGTTTCTGCTCGCAGGGGGTTGCCATGTCTGCAGAAACCAGGCTCCTGAGCATCTGTAATATTGACGAAACGGTAGAGCTGTACCGTGCCATGCTCAACAGCGCTCCTCATTCCGGCGAAAGCCTCGCCCATCTTGCCGGAGACGACCGTTCAATCCGCAACCTTCTTCAACTCAGTTTTGACATCGATAACGCCCTTTTTTTTGTCCTGTATTTTCACAATACTCCCATCGGTTTTATTGACAGTTCGCGGGTAATCCGTGAAAACGGTTCCGATGAATGGTATATCAAGGCCCTGTTTCTTCTTCCGGAATACCGGATAATCACCTTTTTCGAGCAGCTGGTACACCGCGTGGAGCGTGAGGCTGAATCCCTTGGCCTTCATACTATACGTGCGGCGGTGTATCCGCCTGATATGCAAAACCGGCTGCTCTGGGAAGGTGCCGGTTATCAGGTTGAAGAAATGAAAGCCTGGAAACATATTGGAGAAAAAGAAAATGATGAAGATCTTTGAACAAAGAAACCGCAGTTATATTATTTCGTACCGGACTCAGAGGCGCCTTGTCGGCATTCTGGGGATGATCCTTCCACTGGTGTGTTTTCTGGGAGGCTTGTTGTTCACCGGTATCGGCCGCCAGGAATCCATCAGCTACTACTACCATACCAACATGCGCGACTGGTTTGTCGCCCTGATGGGTGCCGTCGGAGTGTTTCTGTTAACCTATCACGGAAAGTACCTGATTGACGATCTTGTCAGCAGTGCCAGCGGTATGGCAGCGCTTATGGTGGCCTTTTTCCCCTGCAGACAGATCCTGCCGCCGCTTTCCCTGGAGCCGCCGGTACGTCCCGGCCTTCCCCCTATAGGCATGTTCTATCTTGACCAGAATATCTCGCAGAACATCCATGCAGCGGCGGCCGCTTCCTTTTTTATCCTGCTTGCATGCAATTCACTTTTTTTGTTTACCAGAAGCCGGCATCCCAAGGATCAGCTGCCAAGACCAAAGCTGTTGCGTAACCGGGTGTACCGTGTATGCGGTATACTTATTCTTGCAGCCCTTGCCACGCTTGGTATGCTGGTACTGCTTATGGACCCGATGGAGCTGAGCAATTCAGGTTTGATATTCTGGCTGGAAGCTGTCATGCTGGCAGCCTTCGGCGTTTCCTGGCTTGTAAAAGGCGAAACCCTGTTCCGCGATCCGGCTGCTGTATAAGGTATGCAGGGTGCTGACAGGCATCGAATCTGTCAGTACTCAATCAGTTCTTACTTGACCAGCATGCGGAACACACCGTCCCACTTTTCGTCGGGCGGGTTTGCGCTGAAATGTGTGACGCGGTCCAGAAATACCCGTGCGGGTTCATCCGCACAGGAATCAACACAAGCGCGGAAATCTGCTCCGGCTGTTTTCCAGTCGCGTTTGCGATAGGCAGAAAGACCCTTTTCGAACAGCTTTTTTTTCTGTTCATCGGCAGTTGAAGCGCCCGAGCGCTCTGCAAGTATTTCGAATATTCTGACAGGTTTCTGTTTCCCTTTTACCGTTATGGCATCTATTTCGCGGCACAGAAAAATGTCCTTTATTCTGCTATACACTGTTTCACTGACCAGCGACCGGGTGCCGTAGGCTTTGTTCGCACTTTCCAGACGGGCTGCAAGATTTACCGTGTCTCCTATGGATGTAAAATCCATACGGTCCCGCGCACCTACAGAACCGAAAACAACAGTGCCGGTGTTGATGCCTATGCCCATGCTTATTACCGGTAAGCCTGCGGCCTTTCGTTCAGAGCTCTCTGTATCCATCGCGCGTACCAGCTGCATAGCCGCTCTGGCAGCGTTTTCTTCCTTGTTTTCGCCTTCAAAGAAGGCCATAACCTCATCCCCGACAAATTTATCTATGTCTCCGTGATTGTTCAGGATTATCTCTGCTTCGAGATCCAGATAGCGGTTCAGTACGGTTACGACCTCATCCGGAGCCATGCCCTCACACATGCTGGTGAAACCGCGTATATCGGTAAACAGGAAGGTAAGTTCCTTTTGTATGCTGGAAACCATACCTGTTTCAGCCTGCTTGAGTGTCGAGGCGGATATATAGGGAATAATACCGCGGATAACGGTAACCATATCATTTATTTCACCCGAGAGTGACTTGATCTCGTCACGGCTGTTCACATAGTCGTTATATACAAGCTGGGCGGATGATACACGCTTGTCGCCCCGTATCATGGTGGACAGCGTATCGGAAATCTTGCGGACATTCATGCGAAGAAACAGCAAGGGATTTACGATATAGTTTCCTACCAGGTATGTCAGAATTACCGACAAATACATAAACAGCGCTGTCACTACCAGCACCAGGGTTCGTGTCCGGAAGTAGGGCTGCATGATGACATCCCGGTCAAAAGTCATTACGGCCAGTCCCAGAAGCCGTTCACGCCTGATGCGCTGGTCGCCTTGTCTGAAGGTATCAATTTTGATGATTGGAGCCGTCCATGACATGGTGCGTTCCTGCGGGTTCGAGTCGCTCAGTATCCGCTGTCCCGCTGCCAGCATAGGAAGGCGGTTTCGTATCTGTTCTCCGCTCATCGGTGGGATATCCGGATATCGCTTTCCGGGTTCGATAGTCGAAAACTCGGCGCGGAACTCGCCGGGTTCGGGGTCTGCTTCGTCAAGATACAATTCTGCCCGAAGGTATGTGTAGATAGTAAGATCTCTCCAGGCAAAACCGGCGTTGCTGTTTAATTCTGCCTGTCTGCCCAGGTACTCCTGCATGGCGATAGTATCACCCAGATTTACCCGGTAAACGGTAGAGGCCTGTTCAACCTGGCTTGTCGCCCCGTCTGTTACAGCTGCAAGTATGGTGTTCCGGTAGTTATCAAGCAGTACCATGCTCAGTGTAGTCAGAATCAGGGCTATCACGCCTACAAAAGCAAAAAAGAGTTTTGTTCGTATGCGGAACAGAACCTCCATGAAAAACCCGTGTTGTTTTAGTCGGGGCTTCCCGTCAGAACCGTGAACCGAAAGGTGTCTGGAATTTCCTACATAGTTCTGGTATTCGCGGTACGCGGGATTGCGCAGGTTAAGAACACGGAAAAAAAGACCAACGCATACAAAGTGAAGAAGCAATGCCGCCGGCGCCGAAACAAGCCAATACAGGTTCAGGTTTTCCAGCCATGAGGGTCTGTCTGCAAATACAACCACCGGTAGTACAGTGGTAAATACCGCAGCAGCGCTCAACAGTATTCGGGAAAGACACGAGGGTATTCCTGCAGGAAGGCCGAATGTACCCATCTTGGTGCCCTTAAAAATGGCCAAGATCTTCCAGACAAGTGCGGGGAGAATCAGATATATCACGAATAGAGCCCAGGCCTCATATCCGAGAGGATGCATGTGCAGCCACAGCGGTGGAAGAAAAAAAGGACGCAGCAGTTCTGTTTGTCCGCTGGCGGTGACAGGAAGCATGGGCAGAAACATCCATGCTGTAAATGCTGCAGCAAACAGTGCATCCAGAATTCGCAAAATCAGGGTTTTATGTTTCATTGTAAGGGTATCTCCTGAATCAGCGACCGGTCAGGGCGCGCAATTTTGTATTTGAACGGTCCAGATATGCCTGGGCCTGTTCATAATCTGCATTGATCCGGACGACAGCGAGGAACCGGGATCGGGCTGCTTCGTAGTCCTCCTCGTTATAGAGGGAGACTCCCTCCTGGTAAAGGACACGCAGCTTTTCTGTAATGGCGGCACGTTTGGCCTCCAGGCGGTTTTTATTTGCCTGAATGCGCAGGCGGGGGAGGTTTGCATTTATTGTATCTCTTGCGGCGGTAAGATCTCCCTGTGCTATTTGAGAATCTACTGTTGCCAGAATGTCGTTGATCTCGGCATCATAATCCCGTACGGCTGCAGTCCGGCTGATCCGTGCCTGCAGTTCCGTTGCTTCCGGAGTGCGTTCAATTCGCAGAGCCTGATTTGCTTTTTCTGTTGCAGTCTGGAAGCGGCGGGCAGACAGCGCGTCATTCGCCCATGCAAGGTAGATATCATATTTCAGGCTTTGTATTTCAGGGTTTGGGCGGTTGGTTACGCTTCTTACTGTGCGCTCGGCACGACCGGCGGTTGCCTCGGCATCTGCAAATCGTTTGTTTTGCAGCTGCTGGCGTGCTGTTTGTATATCTGCTTTTGCAATTCCGGCAACATGTGAATCGAACCGGTTCCGGGTATCCGCAACTGTTTTGTTTTCCGGATCAATTGATTCAAGTTCGGCCAGCCTGTTATTGACCGGCGGCAGAACCCGGGTCAGACGCTGCGGGTTTTGTTCGGCAAGCACAGCTGTTCTCTCCTCAAGAATCTTCTGTTCATATCCGGCAATAAGGGCTTTGCGTTCCTTTCGTGTTGATATACGGGTAGCCAGAACAACCGGATGAAGGGGACTGATGTCTCCGGAAAGACGGAGGTTGAGAGCCAGACGGTATTCTTCATCATCACTGCGCTGTTCCTTGCGGGACAGTTCACGTACTATTCCGATATGGGTTTTAAAGCGCTCTTTTTTAAGAGCCTCCAGTTCTTTCAGGTATTGGGCTGCACGTTCATGACGCGAATCAAGCCTCAATGCGTCCTTGAACCGGGTGCGGATGGATGGTATGGCTTTTAAATTATCGTTAGCTATCAACTCGTCGTTGTATCGTGCCAGACCGTCCTTAAAAAGGAGTTCAGCTTTTTCTTCTGCAGAAAACTGGCTTACAACCAGCGAATTGGCCCGCCAGGTTGTGCAGCCGACAATTAACGAAGCAGTTACCGCAAGGATGCTCAATTGCACAAAAAAACGCATCAGATTTCTCCCTCCAGCTGGCAGGAAGCTGACAAAGGCTCGATTGCCTTTGGCAGCTTCCTTTTAGTGTAGTACAAAGTTGCTTCATATGCAATTTAGCAGGATGCTGACAGACTCGATGCTTGTCAGCATCCTGCTCTTCTCCCTTGAAAATTCCCCCTGTACCGGCTAGAATGACCCCTTGCGAGGTACCGCTGTTATGAAAATGTCCAGGATGTTCATGCCTACGCTCAGGGAAGTTCCTGCCGAGGCTGTTGTTGTCAGTCACCGTTTGCTGTTGCGCGCCGGCATGATCCGTAAACTGTCCAACGGATTGTTTACCTATCTTCCCCTTGGGCTTAAGGCCTTCCGCAAGGTGGAAAACATTATCCGCGAAGAAATGGATGGTATCGGCTGTCTTGAATTTAAACCGTCGGTGGTTGTTCCCGGAGACATCTGGCGTGAAAGCGGCCGTTGGGAAACCATGGGGCCCGGCATGCTGCGGATAAAAAACCGCGTGGATCAGGAACTGGTAGTCAGTCCAACAGCGGAAGAAGCCTTTACAGCGGTTTTGCGCTCCGAGATGGCAAGCTACAAGCAGTATCCTGTATCGGTCTATCAAATAAATACCAAGTATCGTGATGAAATACGTCCGCGCTACGGACTTATGCGTGCCCGTGAATTTACCATGAAGGATGCCTATTCATATCATACTGATGATGAAAGCCTTGATTGTACCTATCAGGACTTTGGAAAGGCGTACCGTCGTATTTTTAAACGGTGCGGGCTTTCGGTAATACCGGTCCGGGCCGATTCCGGCGCAATGGGCGGAACCGGCAGCGAGGAATTCATGGTAGAGTCCGAGGTTGGCGACAATAATCTTATTCTGTGTCCTTCCTGCGGGTATGCCGCAAATGACGAGAAGGCTGCCTGTGCCCCTGATCCGGTAACAACAGGACCCGGCAGTGTTCCTGCCGCAGTGCTGCCGGCAGCGGTAGACACTCCGTCGGTTCGCACTATTGATGAGTTATGTGCATTCATGAAAACAGTGCCGCAGGCTTTCATTAAAACACTGATCTATCGTGCCGTTAACTGCGAGCTGGACTTGAGCGGTGCACCCGGTTGTTCAACCCTCAAGCGTGTGGTGCCGGAAAACTCTCCCGCCTATTATCCCGAGGCCTGGTTTGCGGTTTGTGTTCGCGGGGATCTTGATGTCAACGAGGTCAAGCTTGCCGCAAACCTCAAGGCAAGCGAGGTTGAGCTGGCTCTTGACCGCGATGTAGAACGGCTTACCGGTGCCCCGGTGGGCTTTGCCGGTCCTGTCGGCCTTTCTTCCGTTCCGGTAGTAGCAGACTTCTCTGTTATGGCCATGCATGATGCCGTTACAGGCGGCCTTGCACCGGACACCCACCTTGTTCATGTTGAACCGGGCCGGGACTTTTCTCCCTTTGCCGTTGCTGATCTTCGTACTGTTAAGGCCGGTGACCGCTGCGCTGCCTGCGGGGCAGAATACTATGCCAAAAAGGGCAACGAGCTGGGGCATATCTTCAAACTGGGTACAAAATACACAAAGAGCATGGGAATGCTCTATCTTGATGAAAACGGCCGTCAGCAGGTTCCGACTATGGGCTGCTATGGAATCGGAGTTGACCGGACGCTTGCTTCCATAATCGAAGAACATAACGATCCGGACGGAATTGTGTGGCCGATGAGTGTCGCACCCTTCCATGTTGTTATTGTTCCGATCAAGTATGAAGGAGCCATGCGTGAGGCTGCCGACCGGCTGTATACCGAGCTGCATGCTGCCGGTATCGAGGTTCTGCTGGATGACCGCGAAGAACGGCCCGGGGTGAAATTCAAGGATATGGATCTGATCGGTATTCCCCTGCGTATTGTTGTTGGCGGCAAGAATCTGCCCAATGTCGAGTTCAAACCCCGCGGGGCAGCTGATGCACGCCTGGTTCCGGTTGATTCTGCGTCCGGCGAAGCGGCTGCCTTTGTGCGGGATGCCCTTGTCTCCCTGGCAGGTGAACCGTGATGCGTTTACGCACTCTTCGATCAGTTCTTTTTCTGGCAGGTTTTTCGATTTTATGTGCCGCATTCAGTGCAGCGGTAGAGCCTCCAATTCACCGTTCCGGCGATTATGTGTTCTATCGGGATCATACCTGGAAGTCGCCGACCTGGATCGGGTTTATGCGTTACGATGCGCAAACATGGGGGGCTGTTCTGGTGACTCCCGAGTTCTCCGGTCGAGTTTCGGTATTGTTCCGGGCCGAGGAGCTTGACGGTCAGCTGGTTCTGACCGGTCAAAACATCATATCTTCCATAACGCAGGATGACGTTCCTGCAGTCAACTACCTTATGAATATGCTGCCTGACATGTACAGCTGGCGGCTTGCGGCAGCGCGCCAGGCCGGCGGAGACTTGTTTCCGCAGCAGTCGGGGGCCCTTCTTCCCGCTGATGGTGAATACCGGATGATTCGTGAGGAATTTGGCGGTCCGGTGAGACTGCGGTATTCGGCCTGGATTCCCTTGTTTAATCTGCAGGGTATGTACAGTCCGTCTGGCAGCGCCCTGCTGGAGCTTGAACGGGCTGGCCGGATTCAGAACGGCGATGAAGAAGCTTTTTACGGTTTTATACCGGTGCCGGAAACTCTGTCGGTGACCGGGGCACCGGCAATCAGTGCTTCCGGTGCACGCGAAGACCGGCTTGTTGACGGGTTTACCCTGAAGCTGGACGGAAACTGGACGATGATTGCCGATAATGCCTACTTTTTGGGGGATACGGCAATGCTTGTTGTTGATACCCTGAGTTACCGCGAACGCGGGCTTGAAGCAGCACGCCTGTCTCTTGAGCTAACCCGGCTTTTTTCACTCTCGGGCAATATGGTGTGGATACGACCGGATTCTCTTGAGGTCAGCGGATCTGCCTCCCGGTTCACAATCAGCAATCTGGTCTATGACCCGGAAAGCGGACGGTGGAATCGGGATATCAAGCTGGTTGTGCCGGGTGCCGAAGGAACATGCCGAATAATAAGCCTTGCTGTAAACGAAACCGTCTATCAGGTAAACCGCGCATATTTTGATTCCCTGTTCTGAACGTCTGATGACAGGCAACTGGCAGGATGCTGACAAGCATCGAGTTTGTCAGCATCCTGCCAGCCTGTCATCAGCTTGTATACCCTTTGTTCTGCTAATAGGCGAAGTTGAAGCCGAAATCCACTTCCATGCGTTTTGCCGGATCTTTTGCATACTTGTCGCGAAGATCCCAGGCAAACCCCAGTTTGACGGGGAAACTTTTCATGGTATCGGGTATAAGCATCAATTCAGCTCCTGCCCCGAAGCCTGAATCAATCCGGTTTTTTTCAGAAGGGTCAAGGGCAAGTCCCCAGTCCAGGGTGGGAACGATGTGCAGTTCGGCGCTCCCGAACCGGAACAATTTAATCTGCATTGATGTGTTAACAAGGATGCCGCGGTTGCCCTTGAATTCAGCGTTCCGTATTCCACGAAGCCATACGGCGGTGTGAAGCCAGGGCAGATCGGTATTGTTCCAGGCATAGACACGGGCGCTGGGTCCGAACCTGTTACCAAAAGTGCGGAACACGGCTCCCTCCGCTTCTACCGCGAAGTCATGGCGGGTTGCGCTGAATTCGGGCTCATTCATGGTGTAGCCGGCCGATATCCATGCACGTTGTCCTGTGCGCAGATTACCCAGCCAGTTGATATCCGACCAGTCGGCCTTCTGTTCTGCCTTGACAGCATAGCGGATTGGCCCATAACCGAAAAGTTCTGTCTGGTTTATATACGAAATATCCGCTTCTGCCGCCATGGCGAAACGAAGTGATGATGATGTAGAAAAATGATCTCCCCGGCGCCAGGTAATTGTTGGAGATACACTGAATCCGGGAGCACTCCATTCGTTTACCTCGACTCCCCGGATAATTGTCTGCTGTTTCATACGCGAGCCGGAGACCGCGAAAGATAATTCAGCTCCGGGTACCCGGATTCCTGACCATACACTCAGCAGGAAAAAATTCGGATCAGCCCATTTCAGCCTGTCCTGATCGTCGGGAGGAGCTATATACATGCCCATTATCATCCCGTTTTGCAGGGTGCCGGCTACATTGGGCAGTGTGAGCAGTATACCCCCCTGAAAGCCCAGATTACTGTTGTAAAAAACAATGGGTATCGGGAAAAACGGGGTCCCGTCTACAATGTGGTATACAAGTTCAAAACGATGTATCCCGTCATCGGGCTCCTGTTCATCAATCGGGGAAAGAAGGGCGCTCGACTCTTTGAAGGCGCGCAAATTCTCCATTTTTTGCTCGATTGACAACCGGAATGTTTCCATTTCTTCCGGCGTTCTGAATTCTTTTCCTGTTGCGCTTCCGAGGGCAGCGGTAAGGACATGCGGACGGGTGCGGCCGGTAATTTCAAACCGTTCCTGTTCTATGCGGAACAGGGGTTCCTGCGCTGTCAGGGGAAGCACTGCACAGGCGATGAAGAAGGCCGCAGTGCGTAGTGTGTGTATAGCGGGTAAAAGTTTCAAAATCATGTAATCCAATATACTACGCTTTATGCTACAATGCGGATATGTGTGCCAAAAAAAAGGATAATCCGGTGTTGTGGCGCTGCAGCGGATGCGGATATACACAGCCGCGATGGCTGGGCCGGTGTCCGGATTGCGGCGAATGGAACAGCCTTGTAGAGGTTCATTCCGCCGATACCGGTATTGCCGGTCTTTCATCCGGTGCTGCGGTGACGCCTGCCCGCTCATTGCCGCTGTCTGCTGTTGATTCCCGGGAAGGTGCCCGGTTGTCGACCGGTACGGGTGAACTGGACAGAGTGCTGGGCGGCGGAGCGATGAAGCGTTCTGCTGTTCTTGTAGGCGGTGAGCCGGGAATCGGAAAATCGACCCTGCTCCTGCAGGCTGCCTCCGGGGCCGGTACATCCGGAAAGGTGCTGTATGTTTCCGGTGAAGAGTCTGCCGGGCAAATCCGCGGGCGGGCCGACAGGCTGGGAATCCCCCTGGAACGGATAGAACTGTTGTGTACATCCCGGCTTTCAGATATTGAGCGTACGCTGGAAACGGTGCATCCGGTCTTTGTTATTATCGATTCTATCCAGACAGTCTGGTCTCAGGATGCGGGTGCTGTTCCCGGAACAGTCAATCAGCTCAAGTTATGTGCTCATGAACTGATTTCCTGGGTCAAAGAGCGGGATGCAGTGCTGTTTCTTGTTGCACATGTTACCAAAGAAGGTCTGATCGCCGGACCAAAGACCCTTGAGCATCTTGTTGATACGGTGATCGCATTTGAGCGTAATGACGATGATGTGCGTTTTTTACGCGCACAAAAAAACCGTTTTGGTTCTGTAGACGAGCTGGGTATTTTCCGGATGACTGCAGCCGGGCTGATGCCCATGGAGGATCCATCAGGGCTTTTTATTGTCAGACGGGATGGCGATGTTCCGGCAGGTGTTGCAGTGGTTCCTGTTTTTGAAGGAAGCAGGGTCTTTTTGGTAGAAATACAGGCTTTGACCGTTCCTGCAAAAGGAGCGATGACACGGGTGTTTTCCGACAGGATTGACGCAGCCCGGGTAAGCCGTGTTGCGGCTGTGCTGGAGAAACGGCTCGGCATGCGTTTTTCCGATCAGGATATGTATATCAATGTTGCCGGAGGCGTGCGTTTGACCGAAAGTGCAATTGATGCTGCCCTTGCCGCTGCACTGTATTCTGCACGAAGCGACATTCCGCTTCCTGCCGGTACAGCCGTTATCGGTGAGTTAAGCCTGGCCGGAGAGGTGCGTCCGGTAAACCGGCTGAAACAGCGGGTTAAAGCCGCACGGTCCCTGGGCTTTGAGCGCGTTGTTGCGCCCGAAGCCGAGGAAGGAGCCTGCGCGGCCGGTACCGTCGCGGCTCTTATTGCTGCCTTATTTAAAAAGACTTGAGAGAAGGGCAGGGACCGCGATAAAGTTGCCGATCGCTCCGCCGAGGCTTGAAAGGAAGAAGATCAGTAAAATATGTGAAATGCGGTTTTTGTAAAAACCGCGCACAGATGATACGTCGTTCTGCAGGTGTTCCATATCCAGAACCCTGGGTTTGCGAATCCATGCCTGTACAAGGCCGGAGAACATACCGACACCGATGACCGGATTGATGGTAGCAGCGGGTGCGCCGATAAAGGCTGTAAGTACAGCAAGGGGATGCCCAAGCGCGACGATGGTTCCCAGGGCTGCCAGTGAGCCGTTCCACAGCAGCCATCGTATCAGCATATCAAGCGATGTCTGGAATCCGCCGGTAAAAAAGCCTGCTACAATAAGACCGATCAGGATCAGGGGGAAGGCGATACCCGCAATCTTGCTGCCGGGTCCTGAGGGCGGAACTTCGGCGATGTCGGATGTGTCGGGATCTGATTCTCCCCCGGCAAGCCGTTTAATCCATGCTTCGGTCCCGTTCAGGTGGCCCGCACCCAGTACAGCCAGGGATTTACTGCCGCCTGCCTGCCAGATTTTGCTTGCCAGATACCGGTCGCGTTCATCGATCAGCACTTCTTTGACAGCCGGAAGATATTCTGCAAGCTCTTCCATCATGCCTTCCATTGCGCCCTGTTCTTTCAGGCCTTCAATTTCTTCTGGCTTGAGTTCTTCCGAGGAAAAGGCGCTGGACAAGAGGGCTGCCAGCAGTTTTGATCTTCCCCAAAAACCGCTTTTTGCCCAGGCCCGGCGCAGGGTTATCTGTACGGGACGGTCCACCATCGAGACAGGAATTCCGGCTGCTTCTGCCGCATTGATAGCTTCTTTCATCTCTTCGCCGGGTTTTACACCGACATCAGCTCCCATGCGCTTTTGAAACGAAGCAAGGACAAGATTGGCCATCAGCAAAAATCCCTTGCCTTCTTTGAGGACCTTGGTGATATCAAGTTCCTGCCAGCCTTTTTCGTTGCGGACTGTTTGCAGTCGTGCTTCATCAAGCTCGACACAGACCATATCGGGCTGTTCCGCTGCTATGGCTTCTGTTACTTCGGTGATGCTTTCCCGTGAAATATGGGCGGTGCCCAAAAGGATGATCTGACGGCCATCCAGCTCAATCCGTCTGGTTGTCTGTTTCATGTATGCTCCTCATGGCGGTTATGGCTGTTTCTAGCCTCTTTATCAGTTCTTCGCGACCCGGCCAGGCTTCGGCCTGCATCACACCGCCTGCCATGTGCGGATGTCCGCCGCCTGATCCGATATCTTCAAGCGCCGTTCGTACTACAAAGCCGGCGTCCAGGGTGCGGTCGCGGGTGCGTGCGGACAGATGATACTCTGTTCCGCGAATTTCTGCCACTACTACAAAGGTTATTTCGCGAAGCCTGAGCAAAAAGTCTGCAAGAACCGATAACAGCTCGCTGGTATAGTCTCCGCACAGTTCGGTGTACAGAAAGGTGCCGTTTATATAGCAGGTACGGAGTGCATCTCCGATTATCGGCAGCTGTGTAACATCCATGGATGTACGGACAACTTCACGGGCAAGATCAACATCGGCGAGGGTAAACAGACGGTAGTGCGCTTCCAGATCGTCAGGGGTTACCCGTCGGGAAAGAAAGTCGGTGTCCAGCTGTATGCCGGCAAGAAGGGCTGTAGCGGTGGTGCGGTCGGGTGTTTCGTTTGCTTCTTTCCAGTATTGCCAGATGATTGCCGAGCAGGAACCCATTTGCGGACGAATGTCTACAAAGGGACAGTGCAGGGCGCGTCTTGCCGGATGATGGTCGATTACCGCGATCAATGGACCGGCAGTCTGCCGTACTGTCCTGTTTACCGGCGAGCCGTCTACCACTATGGTTTGATAATTGTTTGTACCGGTATTGGTCTCCAGGCGTTCTACAGGTATTTCCAGACGATCGATCATTGTTTGAAGTGAAATGGATTGCAGGAGGCCGCCGTACACCATCCGGGCTTCAAAACCATGGCGCAATAACAGTTCGCACAGTCCGCAGGCTGCTCCGAGGGCATCATGATCCGGGAAATCATGGGTTTGTATCAGTACCGGCTGCTGCTTGTCCAGCAGGCTTTCCAGCCGGTCTATATGCACCGTTTTCATCAGCGTGTCACTGCAGCGGTTTCCAGCTGCTTGAGGGCGTTTTCTGCCAGCCTGTATTCAAAGAAGGCCGGAACCCGGGTGCCGATGATATCCGCGTAGTATTTTTGGGCTATTGCCGGAGAGCCGAACAGCTCCTGGTATAAAGCCATATAATAGAGCATGCGGTTTTTCTTGGCCGTATTGGTCTCTCTCATGATCCTGTTCAGAACATCCATCTCGGCGCTGCGGTCTACGTACAGGCGGCACAGAAAATAATCGGTACTGTTTCTGTCCAGGGTATTCATATATCGGGACATGAAGGATTTTGCCTGTTCTGCGGCTCCGCTGCGGTACATGGCAGCCGTTGCCATCAGAGCATAGGAAACAGTTTTTGGGCTGTAGACCAGAGCCTGTTCAAAGGCACGTCTGCTGCCCTCCCATTCACCCCGGAGCCACAACAGGATACCGTATCCTTCAAAGGCATAAAAATATTGGGGGAACAGCCGGGTAATGGCAGCATAATCTTTTTCCGCCTGTGCAAGGTTGCCCAGTTCGTCGTTCAGACCTGCACGATAGACGTATGCAAGATAAAATTCGGGATCGATGTTGATAGCCTTGCTGTATGCTTCAGCTGCTTCAGCCGGTCGACCTGCCTTCATCAGGTATTGGCCATAATCAAGCCAATGGGTGTAGATGTCGCTGTCCAGTTCTGTTGCTTTACGGATATCTTCAAGGGCTCCGGCATTATCCCGTGATTCGGCCCGAACACGGGCGCGCTCAGCCCACAGAATACTGTTTTCCGGGTTGCGCGAGAGACCGAGCGAAAAGGTATCAAGGGCGTTGCCAAGATCGTCCTGCATATAATAGACCCGGCCGAGTGCCAGCATCGCCTCGCTGTTGGATGGTTCGGCAGCGATTGCCCTGATCAGCCAGTTTCGGGCCTGAGCGTAGTTTTTGCGAGAATAGAAATCAAGTCCCAGACCGGTCATTGCAAGGGCATGATTCGGTGAAACCTGCAAGACCTTGTTCAGATACTGGGTTCTTTTAGCCGATTCGTTACGGGCAAGACAAATAACTGACTGTGTATACAGGATGTCTGCATCCTCCGGGTATTCTTTTTCAAGTTCATCCGCCAGTACAGCTGCTGCGGGTATATCGCCTGCTGAAACAAGAACCGAAAGGCGCAGCTTGCGAATGGGCAGGGCTGTCAGTTCTTCGGGCGGAATTTCGTCAAAAAGAGCGAGAGCGGCTTCAAAGTCTCCGCCGTGAACCAGCGCAGCCAGTTTTTCTGCAAACCGGAGCCGGGAATAGGTTTCAGGTTTTGCCGGTTTCCACCCTGAATCGGTATCGGGAGCGCTTTTGCAGCCGAAGCCGGTTACAATTGCAGCTGCTACAAGCAGCAGGAAGAAAAAACGGAACATAGACTTCATTGATATTACTCCAGGCGTTGAATTTGTCACCCGCTTTGGTTACACTGGGCGGGATGGCCAGACATATTACCAGAAACAGCTTTTTGCTGACGGTTTTGTATATCGTTGTTATTCTCGGCATATTTGCCGTGCAATTTACCCGTGGAACCTCTTTCAGTCATTCATTTGGCTCGATGTTAGTCTCAGGTTCGGAAGAAATCCTTGAAGACGGACGAGCAGTACCCTTGCTGCCGGTTCATGTGGTTTTCAACGGCATAGATATATACGTTGATGACCAGAACCCGGTACGGGCCTTTACCGGTCAAAATACCTCGATACCCCTTCAGGTTACCTCTTTTTCCCGCGAAAACGGCCGTTTTATCCTGGAATGCACAGAAGCTGTACGCATTACCTTTTCTACCGAAAAAGCCGGCGGAACCGACAGTTTGATGATCCAGACATCCTTTCCGGCACGATACCAGAAAATCACCCTTCCCTACAAGTTAACCCGCAGCGCCAGGGTCGAGCATAAGGATTCTTTATCGCTGATCCGCTCAGGCAAACAGCTGTTCAGTTTTTCTTTTCCGGTTGATCCTGCCTCTCACTCACTGGTTTTTTCCCGGGTTCAGCCTGTTCTGTCATATCATACCTGGACTCCGCCGCGGGCTCTTTCGCTTCCCGCCCTCGCTGCTCTGCCGGGTGCCGGAGCCGAGGCGCTCCGGCGGACAACCGAACAGTTTGCCGCTGCTGCCCTTGCTTCGTTCCGGACAGCTATAGACAGCGGAAACCTGACCGAACTTCTGGTCACCGCCTATATTGCCGAAATGGGGCGCATTGGCATGTACCGGACAGCAGTAGAATCAATTCCGGATACATTCAGAAACAGTACAGCACGAACCTGGATTTCCAGCCCGTTTTTAAATAATCTTGTACGCACCTGGGCAACCCAGATACAGAAAGAGCGCGAGGACCGTGCTTTGTTGTCGCGCCAGATTGCAGACAGCAATACGGCTGTTTTTGAGTATCCCTCTCTTGTCCAGTATCTGACAGACCGCGACAGCACGGTATTGATTCGTGATCTGGTGCGTCTTGCCCAGTCCGCCGATATCTCTTCCTTGTCGGTTAATCACACGGCCGGCGTGCTGGAAATGGTTATGGACATGGAGCTTTTCCAGGATACGACAGGCCTGTCATTAAATGTTCTGGCAGAAGCCTGCGAGCGCCGCCTTGTGCAATCAATGGTTCGAATTGGAGACCGTCTGTATATCAGCGATGACGGCAGGACGGTTTCCTCTCTTGATACCTTGCGGGCGGGTTCAGTCCTCAATCGTTACGGTTCCGGTGGCCGTTCTGAATGGCGTTCAGCCGGCAATCTGCTGATAACTTCGTTGCTTGATTTTGCTCCAGGAACAGCCAGTCTTCCGTCGCACTTTGTGTTTTCCGGAGAGGATGATGAGCGTACCGGCCTGATAGCCCGAACTGACCGTATTCTTGAGCCTTCTGTTTTGTACCCGCTTGTGCTTCGGGATTCCACCTGGTATCCCCGCGCAAAATCCCTGGCAGGAGAAGCGGGCCCCGGGGTGTGGGTCTGGACTGCTGCCCAGTCTGTGCGTGCGGACCGTCCGGCTTCGGGCCAGTTGCGTTTGCGTGTGCGCTTCCCTGTAAATGAGTCGCATTATATGGTTGTTAAGGGCATTAAGCCGTTTTATCGTATCCAGCTGTACGGAATGGACTTTCGCACTGATCCGCGTTTTGAAACCTATAATTCGTCCGGCTATGTGTATAACGAACAGACCGAAACCCTGTACCTGAAAATGCGTCACCGTTCCGAAGAAGAGGAAGTGCTGATCTTCCTGGGTCGTGATCCTGCCTCGCCTGTCCCGACTCAGACGGCAAACGCTGGCACCGCTGTCACCGACGCCGGCCAGGATCAAGGTGGGCTTCCGGCAGACGCTGCAGAGTCTGCGGGGTTTTAACAGGGTGTCTTGTATCCTGTCAGCCAGGACTTCCGCTTTCCATAATTTGTTCGAATTCTTCAATGCTGTCACAGACAAGGCTTGCAGCAAAATACAGACCTACTACGGATTCAGTGGTAAGAGCGCCCATCGGCACAGCGCCCTCCCGCCACATGCGCCGGGATGTGGTATAGCCTGAAAGATCTACCGGACATTCCTGCTGTGATGTGCAGTAAAACCGGCAATTCCGGCGCCGTCCTTGTATAAAGAGCTGCTTCAGGGAATAGTCTCCAACCTTCATGTTACCCGTACCCTTTTCGTAAAGCTCAAGAACAAAGTACTGGACTCCGCTGTCTATCAGTGAAATCAGGCGATCGGCACGCAGGCCGGGAAAGACCCGGCACATAAAAAGGCGGTCTGCTGCTTCGCAGAGAATCCGTGACATTACATACCGGTCTGTTTCGCTGTAGCCGGACATCAGTCCTGTTCCGGAAAATACCGGTTCGCCCTGATTCCAGTTTGCAAAACCGGCAGGAGCCGGTTTCAGGAACTTCAGGTTAAGGGGTGAAAGAATTTTTCCCGCGAAGCTGACATAGACGCCTTTTGTACGCTCTTCAGCCAGCTGGACGGCCTTGTTAAGGTTTGCGCGGGCTTCGTTTCCTGCCGACGGGGGGGTGTTTGAAGCAGTAAATACAATCGGAACCGGACTGTCTGCAAATAGCCAATAAATCAGGGCTGCTGTATAGGCAAGGGTATCGGTCCCGTGGGCGATAACGATACCGTTTGCCGTTCCGGAGGCGATGATTCTGGCAATGGCGTGAATCAGGGCCGCCCAGTCTGCGGGCTGAATTTCTTCGCTTAACAGGCGCTCCCGGGTTATTGTTTCGAACCTGATTGATTTATTGTAAATTCCGCCGTCTACCAATGCCCGCAACACCCGTTCATCGCCGGCTGAAACTTCACCGTCCTCGCAGCTTCCCGAGATAGCTCCGCCCATTGAAAGGATATACACCAGGCTGATATGAAGCTGTTCGCGCAACAGGGTTTTTACGGCCAGGGGATCTGCCAGTCCTTTTGTGTGTTTCATGATTGTACCGGTAAGGTATTCAAGAGGTGCCATGTCCCCTTCCCGAAGCCGGGCAGCTTCTTGCGGGTTTTCTTCAATGGTACGTTGAACCAGCAGCTGCAGTTGTTCTGTGTCGGTTATTTGGTGCCAGTTATGCTCAATCAGCAGTTCTTCGGGATCCTTGTCCGTTTCGAGTACAGCCTGCAGCAGTTGTTTTGCAATCTTGCTGTGTATTTTCTTTTCATGAAAAAGTTTGAGAATTGTGGCAAACCGTCGCGGAGAAAGCGGAGATTCCTGAATCTTTTGACCGTGACGGCGCAGCAGTCCTGTCACGTCCGACATCAGCCAGTGGGCTGTATCCATTGCATCGGCACCGGCTGCTATGGTGTGCTCAAAAAAGTCAGCCCGGTTTTTTTCATCACAGATAAATTCGGCCCGTGCAGGAGACAGGGCCCATGCAGCTGCCAGACGGCGCTTGCGGGATGAAGGATGTTCTATTGCCGCTGCCCGCAGTTCTGCCAGAAGGTTTGCCGGGCAGAGAAAGACCTGTGACCCGGGCATGACAGTTGTTTTCAGGCTGGAATCCTGGCCTCGTTCCTGGTAAAACTCGGTGCGGTCCTGTCGTTCATTCCATAGGCGGCTTTCCGCAGAAACGGTTCCGCCGGAGGTAAGAATCTCCTCCTGTCTGTGTAATTCGGCATTGATCGCCTTTCGAACAAAGTTGAACGAGTTAAGGTTGCGCAGCTTGACAGAATAATCAGCCATTTCGGGATAGCGAGCCAGGGCTACATAAGCGTTGCACCGGATTACCTCTTCATAGTCGGCAATTCGCAGTATTCCCATGTATTGAATCCGTCTGCCGAGCTCGGTCAGAAAGATTTCCGCTTCCTCGCCAAGTTCAAAATCAGCTCCGGTCCGGATACGAATGCTTGCGGCTCCTGCATTGCTGAAGTCCATATGTGTTTCGCCATTGGTATGGGTAAGCCGTCCGGTATCTTCCTCGATTCGGACCTCGGTGATACGGATTTTTTTGAGGCGTTTGTGGAATTCAATTTCCATAACCCCGTCGGTTGCTATTTTCAGGGATGCGCCGGTAACTGTGTATGGTTCTGTAAGCGATGGGGATCCCCGGGGTCTTTCATATGGGGCATTTTCGGCCAGGGTGCAGTCCAGAGCATGGGCCAGTGTATAGGCTTTTCGCACAGCCCTGCTGTTCACCAGAGGCTGCTGGCCTTCCTCCCTGCGGCAGACGGGGCAGGAACCGGGCTGCGGCCCTGTCGGGCATGAACAAAACGCTTTGGTATCTCCTGCCACAAGAATGCGGACCTCAAGAAAGACGTGGGACTGATACATGCTTCCTCCGGCTGTTATTTTCTGATCCAGAAGTATATAAATTTATCACAAAATATGATATACTTGAAAATTGACACCGCTTAAAAAAAAGTGCGGCAGAGGAGTTTGAGTGAACAAGCGCGACTTTCCAAAAGTGCATTTCTATGATCAGGACTTTGTGGATATCTACGACCGGAGCTGGGCCTGGATTCAGGATTACTGGCTGATTCCCGATGCAAAAGACCTTTCACCGGAAGGATATTTTATTTATGCCGATAACGGTGATCCTGTTATAAATCAGTACGAGACAATATTTTCTTCGTTCTTTTTTGTGTATTCAAACAGAAATTATCACGCCAACCAGAGTCTTGATTTTTTCTATGACCACCAGGAAGAAAACGGAGCTATCCGCTGGAAGTATCATCTTCTGACAGGGGAACCTGTCCTTCCCAAGGATAACCCTGAAGGTATAGGCATGCCTTTGTTTGCATGGGCGGAGTACAATCTGTTTCACAAGTCTGCAAACAAAAAACGTATCAAGGACATCATGCCTGTACTGCAGCGCTACATGGACTGGATAGACGCGACATTCAAAAAAGAGAACGGTCTGTACAAGGTGCCCCTTGCTGCAACGACAATGACCAATTCGCCCCGCAAAAAAGCAGTGTATCTTGTTGATTTTAACACCGCTCTGGCTATCAACGCCCTGTACATGTCTGCGCTTGGCGATATTTTGAATGATAAAGATCTGAGTTTTCAGTACAAACGTATGTATTTTTCGCTCAAAACACGCATCAATTCCATGATGTGGGATCATGATACAGGCATGTATCATGACCTTGCAGAAGACGGCAGCCGTCAGAGCCAGAAAACAATAGCCGGATTCTGGCCCCTTTTGGCAGAAATACCGAACGAGGACAAGGCCGAACAGCTTATAGCTCATTTGCATAATCCCAAAACCTTCGGTGTTGATCATCCGTTCCCCTCGCTTTCTGCTGATGATCCTGAATATGATGAACGGGGTATGGGCTACCGCGGCAGTGTTTTCGCTCCGTTTACATTTATGGTGGTCAAGGGACTGGAAAAATACCAACGCTGGGATCTGGCACGCGAATGTGCCATCCGCCACCTGTATTATGTGCTTGATGCCCTGTCTCCCAACGGTGAAACGAACAAGGGTTCCCTGTGGGAGGCCTATATGCCGCAAAAAGAGGGTCCGGCTCAATGGCCTGGCAAGGAAGGTTTTCCCCGCAAGCAATATTTGCCGTATACCGGTCTTTCCACGATAGCTCTTATGATAGAAAACATTATCGGTCTTTCCATCAGCCTGCCTCGCAAGACTGTAGACTGGATAATTCCGAATCTTGAGGTAATGGGTATCGAGAATTTAAGCCTGAAGCGTAACCTTATCACAATACTTTCCAATAAAAGTCAGCGTGGCTGGGAAATCCATATGGAAAGTGAAAAACTGTATTACTTTACGATCAACATACTGGGGCAGAAAAAGAAAACATTGCCGATACCCTCGGGTAAATGTTCGATGCTTATCGACAAGCTGTAACCGCTGGTTGATTGCACCGTTTCATATAACAGGGTCTGAAAAACAATGATTGTATCAGACCCTGTGTATAAAGCATCCGACAGGATAAGATTCCGCTGTTTTTTCATCGAAATCTCATCTTGATCCCTTACACTGGAATTATTATGGGAACAGTCGATCCTCCTCATTTGGAGGCAGTCATTGAAATTGGTGCAACCGGTATCCGCCTGCTGGTTGCAGAAATATCCTCAGATTCTAAATGGAAGGTAGTAGACCGGGCCGAGCGGTCTTTAGCCCTGGGTCGGGATGTGTTTACTGTCGGCAAGATTACCCGTGAGTCCCTGTTCCAGTGTCTGGCCATTCTGCTGATGTATCGTGAGGCCCTAGAAGGCTGGTCAATTGACGATCAGCATGTTTCGGTAGTCGCAACCAGTGCTTTTCGTGAAGCCCGTAACCGGGATTCGGTGCTGGATCGTATTGCTGTAAAAACCGGCTTCAAGGTACGTGTTATTGACGGTATTGAGGAAAACCGCCTTATGTTTTTGATCGTCCATCATGCACTGCATGATGCGGCACCTAAAATTGCCAAGGCAAACTCGATAGTAATAGATGTCGGCGGCGGTTCTACCGAGATTATGATGCTCCAGAAGGGCAAGGTTGTATCGGTACACAGCTTTCGTATGGGCACGGTTATTATTGAGCAACAGGCCCGGGCCATACAGGGTTCAGACAAGGATCTTCGTCGCTTTCTTGCCGAGTACATCCGCACAACGGGCGAAAATTTGAATAATGAGCTCCGGCTTAATCTGGTTAAACAGCTGGTTGCTATCGGAATCGAGGCAAAACTGGCGGCACGGAGCATCGGGACTCAGGTAACGGACCAGTTTTCTCTTATTGCACGCAAGGACTTTGTTGCTTTTACAGACCGGGTATCGGCATTGACGACCGAAGAGATCGTACGTCAGTTCCGGATCAGTTACAGCGATGCTGAATCTCTTGTGCCCGGCCTTTTGGCCTACCAGCTGCTGCTGGAAATGACAAGCGCTGAAACTGTTGTTGTTCCGTTCCTTTCCATACGTGAAGGGGTTATCATTTCCCGCCTTGGCGGAAATGACCAGCTTGTTCATGATGAATTTTACACACAGGTTGTTGCTTCAGCAGTGAATTTGGGGAAGCGCTATCTTCTTGATGAGGCTCACTCCTGGTATGTTACCCGTGTAGCCCTGCAGTTTTTTGATGTCCTGCAGTCCGAATTGGGTCTGGACCGCCATGCCAGGCTGCTTCTTGAAACCGCCGGAATTCTTCATGATGTGGGAAGCTTTATCCGGGCCGTGGATCATCATATTCACAGTCAGTACATAATTGCTCACTCGGACATCTTCGGGTTAAGCAAGGATGATATCAATATTGTGGCAAATGTAGTGCGGTATCACCGTTCCGAACTGCCCGGTCCGAATCATCAGTCCTATATTTCCTTGCCGCGCACAGACCGGACCATAGTTCTGAAGCTGTCTGCCCTGTTGCGGGTTGCCGATGCCCTGGATCGCGGTCATTCACAGCATATCCGGGACTTTGATATTGAACTGACGCAGGACAGTCTTTTTTTGCGTGCCCGCGGAACGCATGATGTTACTCTGGAACGGCTTGCTCTTGATGAAAAAGGTGATCTGTTCGAAGAACTGTTCGGTTATAAAATCATACTGGTGTAGGGGCGAGAAATGAGAAAGCAACAACAGCGTTTTTTTAACCGCGAATTGTCCTGGGTTGAATTTAATGCCCGTGTTATGGATGAATCCCGGCGGAGCGAGGTTCCTCTCCTGGAGCGTCTCCGCTTTCTGACGATCGTCACATCGAACTTTGATGAATTTTTTATGGTACGGGTCGGCAGTCTTAAAGAACAGGCGCGGACCAACCCTGAATGGCGCGATGTTTCCGGTTTGACGGCCCGCGAGCAGCTTTCCGGAATAGCCTCACGTGTTCATGAATTTGTAGATCTTCAGTATGACTGCCTGATGAATGAAATCCTTCCCGGTTTGTCCCGTGAGGGCCTGGAGTATGTCGGTCCTGACAGCTTTACCGGAGCTCAGCTGCGTTATCTTGATACCTTCTTTTTGTCCGAGGTGCACCCTCTGTTGACGCCCTTGAGAACCCGTGACGGAGAACCGCTTCCAAGCATAGCAAACCTGCGTCTGCATGCTGCTTTTTCTCTTGAACGGTCTACCCATAAGGAAAACAGGGAGTCCTCATCCGGCCAAAATGCCCGCGTGCAATCCTTTCTGGAAATGGCCGGGGCTGCGGCTCCCGAGTCGGGGTCCGGGGATTCAGATCAGAACACCGCAGCCGGTGAAGGACGGCTGGTGCAGGATGACGACCCTTTGCTGGCCATTGTTCAGATACCCGCAAGTGTTTCCCGTATTGTATGGCTTCCGTCAGATGGTGAACGGAAACGGTTTACCCTGCTGGATGATGTAGTCAGGACATTCGGCCAGCGTCTTTTTCCCGGCTTCGCTATCCGGGAGAGCCTTTTATTCAAGATAGCCCGTAATGCTGATTTCGCGGTTGATGAAGACCGGGATGTAGATTTTATAACCGCTATGCAGGAGGTTCTGGAAAGCAGGCTTACCTCTGTTCCGGTGCGGCTGGTGTGCTCCACCGGCAGCAGCCGCATCGTATCCTGCCTTGCACGCTGCATGGGTCTTGATGAAAAAGACGTGTATGAGGTGTCAGGACCGATAGACCTTTCAACGCTTATTGAACTGGTTAATGCAGAAGGCTTTGCACATCTGCGTTATCCGGTGTGGAAGCACTTTTGGCCAGCTGCCATTCCCGCAGATACGTCATTGTGGGATGCGCTTAAACGCGGAGATTTGTTTTTACATGCTCCGTATCACAGCTGGGATCCGGTTCTGAAATTTATAAATGATGCAGCTGATGATCCGATGGTTCTTGCGATCAAGATGACTCTGTACCGCACCAGTGGAGATTCTCCGGTCATCAAGGCTCTGGAAAGGGCTGCCCGTGCAGGAAAACATGTTACGGTATTTGTTGAGCTCAAGGCACGGTTTGATGAGGAGCGAAATATCTCCTGGGCGCACCGGCTTGAGAATGTCGGTGTCATTGTTGTATACGGAATTGCCCGCTTGAAGGTTCATGCGAAGATCTTGATGATAGTCCGCCGTGAAAGCGACGGTGTGCGCCGTTATGTGCATCTTTCAACAGGAAATTATAATGATCGTACAGCCAGGTATTACACAGACCTGTCGCTGTTTACTGCAAACGAAGATATGGCAAATGATGCTACTCTTTTCTTCAATATGGTGTCCGGTTATTCTTCCGTGTTGCATACACGCCTGCTGGTTATGGCACCGATAGACTTGAAATCGCGATTGATCTCGCTTGTCGATCGTGAAATCCAGCGAAGTTCCAGGGAAAACCCCGGTCTTATTCAGGCAAAGATGAACAGTCTTGCAGATCCCGAGATAATTGAAGCCCTGTATCGGGCCAGTCAGGCCGGTGTGCGTGTGATGCTTAATGTTCGCGGTATCTGCATGCTTGTACCTGCTGTCGCCGGCATGAGCGAGAACATCACTGTAATCAGCATCATTGACCGTTTTCTGGAACACGAGCGTATATTCCTGTTTGGTAATTCCGGAGCAAACGAAGTGTATCTGGCCAGTTCGGACTGGATGCCGCGCAATCTTGACCGCCGTATAGAGTTGATGTTCCCCGTCATTCAGGATGATATACGCCGTTCAATCATAACAATTCTGGAGTGCTACTTCAAGGATAATACCAACAGTCATGAGCTGTCCGCCGACGGCGCCTGGAAACGCCGGTCTCCTGTGAAAGGAAGCGAGCGGTTCAGGGTGCAGGAATATTTCTATGAACAGGAAAAGCGTCTGAAGGAGCTGCAGGAAAAAGAACCGCCGCGTGAATTTATGGTCAGGCGCAACTGAACGGCTGATAGTGAAGCGTTGAAGCTTTTTTTATTTTGTAAGAATCGCGTACAGGCGTTCCAGATCATCGCGCGAAAAATAGGCGATCTCGATAGTTCCTTTTTCCAGGTTGCCTTTTACCGCAACCTTGGTGCCCAGTATATCGATGAAACGCTGTTCCATGTTTTGCACTTCGATGTTTTTCAGAATATTCGGTTTCGGCGGCTCTTCTTTCGTCCGGGATGCCCGGCTTCCGCCATTCAGCTCGGAGGCCATTTGTTCAGCTTCGCGAACAGATAATGCGTTGCCGACTATGCGTCCAAACAGAATACGCTGGTCGGCGGGGTTTAAAACAGAAAGAAGGGCGCGGGCATGTCCGGCTGTAATCTGTCCTGTGGCCAGGGATGACAACATATCCTCGGGCAGCTTGAGCAGCCTGAGGGAATTTGCAACTGTAGAGCGGTTTTTCCCTACCCGTATGGCAATTTCTTCCTGGCTGAGGTTTGAAACACTCATGAGCCGATGATAGGCCTGTGCTTCTTCAACAGGATTAAGGTTTTCGCGCTGAATATTTTCTATAAGGGCGACTTCCAGCTTGCGTTCATCCGAGAACTTGCGCAGGATGACAGGAATACGAGAAAGACCTGCAAGCCGTGCAGCCCGGGTCCGTCGCTCCCCCGCGATTATATGGTAGCTGCCGTCGGGCAGCTCTTCGGCAATGACAGGTTGGATGATGCCGTGCTCCCGGATTGAATCAGCCAGCTCCCGAAGTGCGTTTTCATCAAAGTCTGTTCGGGGCTGAAACGGGTTCGGTTTAAGAATGGCAGGATCCAGCATCAACTCTGCAGGAACAGCAGCGGCCGGGCGGGGGGTGTCAGTTTCGATGTCGGCCATCAGGGCATCAAGTCCCCGTCCAAGACCTCCGGATTTAACCACGTTCCAGTACCTCTTTGGCAAGTTTTTCATAGCTGCGGGCGCCAACGCACAGTGCGTCATATTTACAGATGGGCAATCCGTGTGAGGGAGCCTCGGAAAGCCGGACGTTCCGCGGAATTATGGTGCGGAAAACCCTGTCCTTGAAGTAAGAAGTAACCTGTTGAACTACATCCTGGGCCAGACGGGTGCGTGAATCATACATTGTAAAGAAAATTCCGCCGATTTCCAGATCGGGGTTCAGACTCTTCTGGACCCGTTTAACTGTCTGCAACAGAAGGGTTAAGCCTTCCAGGGCAAAATATTCACACTGCAGGGGAATAAGAACGGCATCGGCTGCAGCAAGTCCGTTAAGCGTCAGTATGCCGAGCGATGGAGGACAGTCGATCAGAATATAATCATAGAGGTCTTTAACCGGAGCCAGGGCTTTTTTCAGGTAGTACTCACGATTCTCCTGGTCGACCAGTTCGATTGCCGCACCGGAAAGATCGATGGATGCAGGAATTACCTGGAGGCCCGGTACCGGTGATTCACGTATAACCGATTCGATTGCCACTGTACCGGCCATCAGGTCGTAAACAGTGGGCTTTTCACGGTCAACACCTACGCCGCTGGTCATGTTCCCCTGGGAATCAAAATCTACCAGCAGGGTTTTTTTCCCTTCAAGGGCGAGATAAGCACCGATATTGATGGCAGAGGTCGTTTTACCGACCCCTCCCTTCTGGTTTACAAAAACGTAGGTTTTCCCCATAGTGACACAAAGTATATCCGATTTACCCGGTTTGGAAAAGGCTAAAAAAAACTGGATTACCGTTCACTGCCTGTCAGTCAAGAGGCAGGGGATTATAGTGTTCATTGTAATCATACACATCAATATCTTCCGTTTTTTTGAGAAAACCGACAGCAGCGTAGGTTGCCGGTGTGCATACAATCTCAATTACTGTTTTAAAGAGATAATTTGACAGGGCCATAATTATCAAGCTTGCAGTTGCATACAAGCCTCCAAAGGCGATCGCAACGAACAGGACGGTGTCTGCAAGCTGGCCGACCAGGGTTGATCCGATCGTTCTGGTCCACAGATATTTTCCTTTGGTCAGAACCTTCATACGCGAAAGGATTACAGAGTTTGAGTATTCCCCGGCAAAGTAGGCAATGATACTTGCAAGGACTATACGTGGGACCTGGGAAAGAAGGCTGTCATATGCGTTTTGCAAAGCCCAGGATTCCTCTGCCGGCAGCAGACCGATAATGGTGATGTTAAGTGACATCAGAATCAGCATAACAAGGCCGGTCCAGATAACCTTGCGCGACTGCCGGTATCCGTAGACTTCGGTAAGAATGTCGCCAAAGATGTAGGATAGCGGGAACAGCAGTGTCCCTCCATCAAAGATAAAGGGACCAATCTGGACCATTTTTGCGGCCAGAATGTTTGAAAGCAGCAGAACCCCGACAAAGAGTCCGGTTATTACCGGCAAGAAACGGGTTCCATCAAGAGCGGTTTCTTGAGACTGTTGAGAGGCTGTGCCCCCCGGCTGGTTGTGTAGTGTTTTCATGGAACGGATTGTAGACCGGGCAGGCTGAATGTAGCAAGGGCCGTCAGCTTTAAAAGGGCTGACGGCCGGTACAGCAGGTTTATGCTGTTTTAATCTGGATCTGTTTGGGCTGGCTTTCAGGACGCCGGCTGATATTGATGGTAAGAACACCGTTTTTAAATTCGGCATTCACATTCTCTGCATTGATGTCCTCGGGCAGGGTAAACCTGCGTGTGAAAGATACGTCGCGACGCTCACGGATCAGATACTGGACATCGTCTTCTTTCTTTTTCTCTTCTTTAACGGCTTCCTTTACCGAAGAAATCGTCAGTACCCTGTCTTTCAGGCTGATTTCTACATCTTTTTCTGTCAGGCCCGGAAGCTCAAATTCCATGATGTAGGAGTCGCGGGTTTCGCGTACGTCTACCCTGGGAAGTTCGCGTGTTGAGGTAGAAAGCGGGGTAAAGAAACCAAGTCCTCGGTCCAGTGCATCAAATACATCAGAAGAGAAGGCGGGATTAAATAGACTCAGGCTGTTCATGGCAGTCCTCCATAGTGTGTTTTATCCCGGCTCCGCCGGGAAGCGCAGACTTGATGCTGCGCTCATTTGTAATATTGCAAAATACGTGCCAACTTTTTGATTCCTGGATGAAAATGCATAAGTCATTGTATTATAAGTATTTAATACTGACAGAAGCTGTGAACGAACTGCTGATCGGGTCCGGGGGCGGTCGAGTATCGTGTCGAAAAACAACATATGTGTCATTTGGATACTATTTGAAGTGTCTAAATGACACGTTTTAGCCGGTGCAAGGGGATGAATCGTGTAACCTTCATACTACAAGGGCGGGATTTATACGTATCACTATCCCGTGCGGTGTGTGCAGGCGACTGGTACGAAACTGTGAAAACCGGTACTATGGGTATGATGACCGAGATGCACGAAGAATTGATCCTTCAGTTTGTCCGCAACAAACTTGCTCCTTTTACCATACCGGAACTTCTGAAATTTCTGGGTCTGCCGGCTAACCGTTTCCGGCGTGAGGAACTGTCGGATTACCTCATGTTTAATCATTTGGCCTATGTTGAGCCGTCCACCGGAAGAGGTGAGGCGAGGTGGTTATCGCGATCGGCCCTTTTCACCGGTCGCCAGATAAGCATTGCTCCGACCCGGGCCGAACTGGCGGCCGGGGTGTTTGTAATTGGTTCGCGTTTTATACCGTTTTATGACTCCCGCCATCTTCCTTCAGAGCTTATTTTCCGCTACCAGGGTGAACGGATTGAGTGGACATCCCTTGAATGTAATCCGGATGATGTGTACCCGTTCTATGTTTTGTTTGGTGAAGAATATATTCCGCAGTTTCTTGCCATGGATAATGCCGATAACGGCCGCCGGTACGAAGATCATGATTATCTTGATCCCGGTGAAATTACGCTGACGGTTCTGGATATGGCTGCAATGTACCGCGATACCGGATTTACCGCTGGCGATCGACTCATTGCCCGGGTTGCGGACTGGTCTGCCGGCCTGTTTGACCTTGAGGTTTATCATCCTTCTGCAGCGGATGTAGCTGAAGATGGACCTGATTATCGGGATCACCTTCGCTGGTGTTCCGTCATGGAAAACGCCCTTGAGCAGACCTTTGCTGTAATTGGACCTTCATCCTCAATGGAAGACCAATTAGCCTTTGCATTCTTTCTGTGTCGCGAGGAGCTGCCTGAAGCCCGTACCTGCTCTTTTGAAGACTTTTTGTTATGGAGTGATAAAATATCCCTTGAACCCTATGGTGTGGAGACCCGGTTGTGGTATTCCGGGCAGGAGATACCTCCGCACGGCGGATGGGGCATGACACTGATTCAGAGCCCTTCAAACGCCCTGGAGGAAGCCCTGGTGTACTCAGGGTTGCCCCTGAATACAGAGATGCTGGAAGTTTATGTGCTGGATGCACTGTACCAGCGAGAGCCTGATACAACCGCCCTTTTGGCTCGGCTGCTTCCGGCTGAGCTTGATCAGGGGGAGGCCATCCGTATGGTTGTTGAGGCAGAGGTCAACACCATGTACCGCACCCTGTCCGCAGATTATAATTTTTTTGCTGATCATGAAACAGGACAGGTGCGTTCGCGTTTTACGGCTTTACACAGTGCATTGATGACGTATATCTTCAGACTGGAACGGACCGGCCTTGAGCCCAAAGATTTACCGGATCAGGGGTTTGTTGTACTGGGTCAGCTGATGAGCCATACGGTAAATGCCATGGAGCATCTGGTTTCCGGCCGGGAACTCGAGCCATCGGAACTTGGCTCTCTGCTGGCTTCTGTCGAAGGCATGGAGGAAAGTTTTTTCGAGTTGAAGACAGGAATTCAGGAACGGTTACCGGATATTACCCGTTCGCGCCTGAAGGTTCCGGATCCGCATACGGAGGAAGATCAGGATGAGTGATTCAGACGCCATAGTCGCCATGATACGCGCAGGCGGTGTGTATTATAATGTCTGCGGAAACACTCCGTGCGAGGTTTTTCATGATGCAGTTGCCGCACTGAATCTGCCCGACTGTGTTGACCCTGAACGGCTTGCCGTGGAACTGTGCGAGCGTGAAGGACTGATGACAACATCGATAGGTTTTGGAATTGCCCTCCCGCATCCCCGTACCAATCTTGTCAGTTCTGCGGCCGACCAGCGTATTTACTGCTGTTTTCTGGACAAGCCGGTTAATTTTGACGCCATGGACGGCCTGCCGGTTACGGTGCTGTTTATAATCCTTTCGGTAAATCCCAAGGTGCATCTTGATATTCTTTCACGGCTCTCCTGGCTTTTACAGCAGGAGGATTTTTTGACTTTATTACAGCATAAACCCGAAGTCGATGAACTTGTAGCCGAAGTTGACCGCCATCTTTCAAGCCAGGGGTAAGGATCTGCCGGTACGCATCTGTCATGTTCTTCACCGGCGGTGGTTGCCCGCCTTTGTCATTCTTGCCACTGACTGCCTATCCGGTATACTATGCCCCCACTAAAAGGAGCCCTGTTTTGATGAATTCCGATCTTGCCGCCGTTGCCCTGTCTGTACGCAGTCTTTCAATGGATGCCATCCAGCGTGCAAACTCAGGCCATCCCGGATTGCCTCTTGGAGCTGCCGAATTGGCTGCTGTATTATACGGCAAGCTTCTCAGGCACAATCCTGCGAATCCCCTGTGGGCTGACCGCGACCGGTTTGTACTTTCCGCCGGCCATGGTTCCATGTTTTTGTATTCCATCCTTCATCTGTCAGGGTATGAGGTATCTCTTGATGATATCCGTTCGTTCCGGCAACCAGGTTCACGCTGTCCCGGTCACCCCGAGTACGGCTATACACCAGGCGTAGAAACAACCACCGGGCCTCTTGGTCAGGGCGTGGCTATGGCTGTTGGTATGGCGATTGCGGAAACCATGCTTGCGGCACGGTTTAATACAGCCGAATTTCAGCTTGTGAATCACTATACCTATGCTTTGGTCGGCGAGGGCTGTTTGATGGAAGGTGTCGCCTCCGAAGCGGTCAGTCTGGCCGGTCATCTGAAGCTGGGTAAACTGATAGTGTTTTATGACGAAAACCGCATCAGTATTGACGGATCGGTTGATCTTGCCTTCAGCGAGGATGTTGCTGCGCGTCACGAAGCCTGCGGCTGGCAGGTGCTTCGGGGATCAATGTATGACATGGATGCGATACAGTCACTGGTAGAACAGGCAAAGGCCGATCACCGCCCCAGTCTTGTCATGCTTAAATCTGTTATCGGCAAGGGCGCTCCTTCAGTTGAAGATTCCCACAAAGCCCATGGTGCTCCGCTGGGTGCCGAGGGTCTTGCTGCTGCAAAAAAACATCTGGGTCTTGATCCTGCCTGTGAATTTGCCGTTCCGCAGGAAGCCTATGACTGGTTTGGGAAACGACGGACTGAACTGGCCGCCCAGGAAGCTGCCTGGAATACGTTGTTTGCAAAGTGGTCTGCCGCCCATCCTGAACTTCGTACAGCCTGGGATGCTCTCCATTCATCGGTTATCCCCGGCGAGGCCGCGCTTGCAGCTCTTTCCTGGCCTTCATATACCCCTGCTGCGAGTCTTGCCACCCGTGCCGCCTCGCAGGATGTGCTTAACGTTTGTGCGTCGGCTCTGCCGGCTCTTGTCGGCGGATCCGCCGATCTTCAGGGACCGAATGCGGTAGCCATGAAGGGCGAACAGCCCTATCAGGCAGAGAACCGTACAGGCAGGTATCTGCATTTCGGTATCCGCGAGTTCGCGATGGCTGCTGTGACAAACGGTATTCAGCTTCACGGCGGTTTCAGGGCCTTTTGTGCAACCTTCCTGGTTTTTTCGGACTATTTGCGGCCGGCCCTGCGCCTGGCGGCGATCATGAAG
Source organism: uncultured Treponema sp. (assembly GCA_964641135.1). Taxonomy (GTDB): domain Bacteria; phylum Spirochaetota; class Spirochaetia; order Treponematales; family Treponemataceae; genus Teretinema. Next base: position 38,750 of record CAZXJV010000011.1, read on the forward strand.
CTTCCTGTTATTCATGTATTCAGTCACGATTCAATCTTTGTAGGTGAAGATGGACCGACACATCAGCCGATAGAAACCCTTGAGTCGCTCCGCCTTATTCCGAATCTTCTTGTCCTGCGTCCCGCCGATGCCGAAGAAACGGTGCAGGCCTGGCGTCAGGCCCTGTCGCATGGCGATGGTCCTGTGTGCATCATTTTAAGCCGGCAGAACCTGCCGGTTCTGGCAAAGGATGATCCTGACTGGCGCCATACCGTTGAGTGCGGGGCATACATTGTACGAAAGGGAGCAGATGTTCCGGATTGTACAGTTCTTGCCTCCGGTTCGGAGGTTTCGCTTGCCCTGCAGGCAGCAGCACTGGTAGCCGAAAAAACGGTGCGTGTGGTGTCTGTACTGTGCCGTGAGCGTCTGGAAGCACAACCGGCTCTTGTCCGTGCTGCGTTGATCGGGGCGTCTGCAGGAGCAGCCGGTCCGCGTATTATAACTGCCGAAGCCGGTGTTGCAGGAGGCTGGAAAAACTGGGCGTCGGATTCATCAGCGGTGCTGTCGATTGACCGTTTCGGCGAATCAGGTCCCGGACCGGCTGTAGCTGCCCACCTGGGCTTTACCGCTGAAGCGCTTGCCGAAATGATCCGCGAAGCCCCGTAACACGTGTGCGCTGATGGCAAAAGATCGATTGCTTTTGTCATCAGCGTGCATCGTGTCTGTGCGTGGACCGGGGACCTCAGTCCTTCTTACAAATTTTCCACACTTATTCTGAGTTCATTTATTGCATATAAAACCTCGCGTCTGGCGAGGCTTTTTTTTTCTGACCAGTCATCAGCATCGAATTCCAGAAGGGTGTACAGGTTTGAGCGCAGATCGTCCAGTTGATCGTTGAAGCGACCCATCATGTCGGTCCGGTCAGCGCTCATGTATACCGCCCTGCCGGGTTTGCCATGCGCGCAGGATAAGCAGGGCAATTCCGCCTGCTATCATCAACAGGCATAAAATTTGGCCGGTTGAAAGGTTTAAAAGGGATTCATTGAGATAGGTGGGTGAGGGATGACCCGATGCACTGATGCGGTAGCCGATATCGCTGTCGGGTTCGCGGAAGTACTCAATGACAAAGCGAACCAGTCCGTAGCCGATGGTATACAGGGCTGTTATAAAGCCTTTAAACGGTGAGCGTTTTCTGAACACGAACCACAGGACAGCCCACAGGATAACGCCTTCAAATAAAGCTTCGTACAGCTGACTGGGATGGCGGGGAAGGTTGACCATGAGGGCTCCTGCCGGAACCTGCATACCCAGTTGTTCTACGGTGTTTTGCACCCAGGTTTCGGCCATGGGGAACCGTTGGGCATTCGGAAAAATCACACCAAGAGGACTTGTGGTAACCCGGCCGAACAGTTCCATGTTCAAAAAGTTGCCAATCCGTCCAAAGGTATATCCCAGAGGTATGGACAAAGCCATTGCGTCGCACCAGGCGAAGAAGGGGCGTTTATAGCGGATGCTCCACAGAATCATGCCGGCCAGGCCGCCGAGAAAGCCGCCGTGGTAGGACATTCCCTGAAAACCGGACCAGTTCCCATCGGGGGTAAAGGGCCAAAAAATGAGCCAGGGACTGTGGCGGTAGATACCGCTGGTATCATATACCAGGGCAGCAAAGATACGCGCACCCAGAAGAAGCCCCAGGATTCCCCAGGTAAAAAAGCTGTACATGTCATCTTCGGTAACCGGTGCGTTTAACCCCTCGGCCTTCTGCAATTCACCGGAACGTACAAGACGCCGGAAAACCATAAAGGCTACTCCGAAGGCGACAAGGTACATAAGGCCATACCAGCGCAGAAGCGGAAACCCCGGAATGATTTCAGGGTGAATCCATGACGGATAGTTGATCTGTAAAAACATGTTGTTCTCCTGATACAGTTTTTTTGCAGTTGACCGGCTGCAGGACAGAGCCTGTTATGATTCGGCCTGGCTGATCGGTTCGCACAGAATTTGGCCGGTTATCAGATCGAAGGTGAATACCACATTATTCATGCGTTCTTTTACTTCGTAATATCTTCCATGGCTTTCCAGAACGACCCCCGGCCATACGCTGTTTTTTACCCGTATACGCGAGGTTACATGGGCTTCGAATTTTTCTTTGAGCGTGAATACTCTCAGGGCCAGTTTTTCATTTTGTTTGAGCAAATCCAGTTTGCGTTTGCGCAGTTCCTGTAAGTGCGGATCCTGGGGTTTGATTTTTTGCATGGACTGGTCAATCTGTGCAATCTCTTTCTGGTTTGCTTCTCGCTGACGTTCCGATACCTCAATCTGGTCGGCTATAAGATAGTTCTGACCGAACGAGATGCTAGTTAACAGGGTTTTTTGTGAACCAAGTTCGAATACTTCTACACCCCTGGACGCCTGTATTGATCCCCCCAGCAGTACTGCCGGGTTTCCCTGCATGATCAGTTTGCCGGTAGTTTTTACGGTGCACTGGAAACAGTAGTTGTCAACAAGCACATCTGCGCCGGCCAGAATGCGGGCGTTTTCTGCATACTGCAGGTGAATTTTTTGTTTTGACCAGACGGTTCCCCGTCCTGCACCCTTGATGCCGCCGGTCATTTCGACGCCTTCATCACCCGAAATCAGGGAAGCTCCGGAATCTCCGGTAATCCTGAGATGCTGGGCAGCCACAACCTTGCGGCCGGATTTTATCTCGCCTGTAACATGCAGGTCTCCGGGGAAATGCAGGTCTCCGCTGTGTTCGTCGATATCTCCCCGGTATTCTTTGCTGCCGGATACGGTAAGGGTTCCCCCTTTTTTGAGCACTTCACCAGCTATCAGGGCTGTTAGTGTGGTGCTGCCGTCGTCGGCTGTTGTTGTTTCAAGACTTTCATCAGTGGTGGGCGCCGGATCGGGGTGTCCGGATGCAGGAAGAATCACGTTTCCGGATACATCCATCCCGTTTTCACCCTTGGCTATGGTTTTCCATGTGCAGATCTTTGTTCCGGCCTGTACAATGGCGGCTGGAGGTTCACCCTTCAGTTTGGTATGCCAGGTAATGCGGCATCCGCCGGGCGCGACAGGGGGAATCCCTTCTGCTACAAGCAGTTCGGTTGGCATGCGTGTTGTCCGGACCTCGCGGATTGCCTGTTCCAGACGGTCCAGTTTTGCGGGGATCGGGATCTTCGCAGCGGTCAGGGCCGTTTTGACAACATTTGTATCCAGTATCTTGCCCGCACCAAGTTCGCAGCTCAGGGTAATCCAGGCCTCCATCTGGTCTTCTGTTACCCGTACCAGGGCACTTCCGTCACGGTATGGTATGACCCTGGCGGCAATACCGGATTTTTCCTGGGTAACAAACAAAATGCCGTCTGTTTCTGCCTGAACACCTTCTGCGGTCAGTTTAAGATTTTTAATCAGTCGAATAAAAGGGTCGTTTCCGGGCAGCCCCGGGATCTCGTTTCCGTATACATCCACTCCGGATTCGCCGGTTTCTTGTTCGGAAAGGGTATATACCATTTGCCCTTTTGTAACGATCGCGGCTTTGCCGAGTACGCACTCGGTTTTTTCGATCCGTTCTTCGGTCCGGGCCCGGTGCATGCGCTCGCACAGGTCGTTTCGCGCAGCGTCGTTAAGCCATTCTATGCCGGGCGTAAGGGTGCGGTCCGGTCCTCGTCCGGGTGGAGTCCCTGTGGCGATGGTAAACCCGTCGGTCTCCATTATATCGCCGCTTTTAAAGTCAAAGATACCTTTGCGAATTGCTTCGGCATCCATACCCTGCAGCTTGCTTTTATTGATTACTGTTGATATCAGTTTCAGATCAAGGTCATGCGGTTTGCCTGTTTCCTTGCGGATGTACAGTTCAGCTTTTGTTTTATCGGGGGAGATTATGATTCGCACATCAAACGCGGGATCAATGGTTACAGGAAAGGAGAAACTGTCTTCACCCAGTGTCGGTCCCTGTTCAAGCCGTTTGAGTATCTGGTCTTTTTTTACCAGAAGAGTGCTTTCTATGCCTTTTTGTGCACAGTCTGCTGCCAGGGTCTCATAATCGGGATAGGACTCGGGATCTTGTGCCCGGGAAACTTCCAGGTACCAGCGTTTGCGGTCGGGGTTGAACTTGATATCCCATGCGGCAGTACCCATTGTTTAGTGTGGCTCCTTCAAACGGTAAAGCCTTGCTGTACCGCTTTAACCAGCTTTTGCTTTAAAAGCTGGTTTTCACGGCGCAGGGTTGAAATTTCAAATTGTTGTGATTTTATTGTTTCGGCAAGGTCTCCCATCGACAGGGCTCCGGAGCCGACAAGTTCTTCAACATAGGACATTTTTGATTCAAAATCGATCTCGGCTTCCATGCCTGCGGACTGAAAACTTTCTTCCGCAATGCGTGCAAAGTCTTCGTCGTTGTCAAATTCATCCTGAATGATTTTATCCGCAATGCGGTACACAGCCTGCGAAAGCATTGATTGCGGTTTGTAGACAAGAACCGGAAGGCGTGAGGCCAGGGCGGTATCCTGAACGGTGTCGCGGTATATAACGCCCAGATGCTCAAGATCGATACCGAGATATTCCTTGCAAGAACGGCGTATCTTCAAGGCTTTGTCAGCATCTTTCGGGTCATCAATCATGTTCATGACCAGGCGGGGCTGAAAATCCGCTGCATGGCTGCGGAAGGATGCTGCACTTTGCGGATCAATCTTTTCTATCGCTTCAATCATGGCCGGTATATACATTCGCTGCAGGCTTGTTGCATCATTTTTAAGGCCTTCCAGATATTTCCATGCGGGAGTGCCCCGTTTGAAACTGTTTGCCATAAGGCGAAACACTGCGTTTTTTAAGAAAAGATAGGCATTGAGGGTCGCGGTAACTGTTGGCGCAGTAATTACGATGCCCCGGGGCGACAATAAAAAGAAATCCAGTATACCCGGATGTGTTCCGGCGCCAAGATCAAGAATGAGGTAATCGAAACCGGATTTAAGCAGGCTTTTGGTTAACAGGGTCTTTTGCGCAGCTTTCAGGGTTGTCAGGCCGGGAATTTCGGCATCGCCTGCTACAAATGACACGTTTTCCCATGTTGTAGGGGCAATGACAGCCTCAAAACTGCCGCCGCCGGTTAAAAATGAACCCAAAGAAGGGCCGCGGGCTT
>CAZXJV010000012.1:0-43065 GCA_964641135.1 uncultured Treponema sp.
ATTTCAAGCTGATCAGCACAGGTTGTGTAATGATCAAGTACAATAATTGATACAAATAACGAATTATTATTCGTGAATATATTTACACGATTATGATTTCGCGCTAAAATACTTTCATGATAGAAAAGCATTCGAGTCCATGGACATTTTTCACCAACCACAGCCATGTCCTGTTTTATCTGGCCGCACACCCGGATCTCCCGCTGCGTGAAGTTGCCTCTGCAATCGGTATTACCGAACGGGCTGTACAAAAGGTAATTCACGATTTGGCCAAAACCGGCATTATCACCAAGGTCAAGTCAGGAAGAACCAACAAGTACACCATTAACCGGCATATGCCTCTACGCCACCCCCTGGAGGCTCATCGCTGCATTGGCGATATTTTGACCATTATCTGCAAGGAGACCACCATATGAAACGAATACTGGTCCTTGGGGCCGGAATACTTATGCAAATATGTCTGGGAACAATTTATGCCTGGTCTTTCTTTGGTCTTCAACTGAGAGAAACCTACGGGTTAGGTTCAGCTCACACAGAATTCATATATGGCTTGGGAATCGGTGTTTTTGCCTTTGGAACCATTATTACCGGACGGCTGGTCTATCGAATCGGTCCCCGCAGTATGTCTTTAATCAGTGCAGTTCTATTCGCTCTCGCTTTCGGTGGAGCAAGCCTGACCGGCTCATCATATCCCGGCCTATTGATAACGCTTAGCCCCGTTTTAGGTCTGGCAATTGCATTTGGCTATGTATGTCCGTTATCTACAGCAGTCGGCTGGTTTCCACACCACAAAGGTATGGTAACCGGCCTTGCTGTTATGGGTTTTGGTGGCGGTGCTTTTTACGCACCAGCCTGAGCAAGGCATTGGCATCAAACGGTTATACCATCAGTGATATCTTCCGTTTTATTGCGATCATTGGCTCACTGACCATCGGTTTTGCAGCCCTGTTTCTTCAAAGGGCTCCACAGGAAAATCATTCTAATTCATCAAAAACGTCTGACCCCGTACCGAGGATTTTATCCCATCAAAAACCGTTTTATCGCACCACTATATTCTGGACCCTGGCAGGAGCCATGTTTCTGGCAACCATTGGTGGGTTAATTGTCATAGGCGTAGCCTTGAACATGGCCAACGAATACCAGCTGCATACGTATAGCGCACTCACCATTGGATTACTGACTCTGGGCAACGCCGGAGGACGACTCTTGTGGGGTATAATTATGGACAAACTGGCAAGCAGGACATTACTGGTATCTTTTGCGGTAATGATTTGCGGGTTTATCTGTCTCGCGCTGGGAGAAAACCAGCCCCTTTTGTTTCTCACCGGGATTTTTGTAACAGGTCTTCAATTCGGCGCCAGTCTGGTGATTTTTGCAACATATACCGAGCGATATTACGGGCCTGGCGCAATCGGGCGCGTATATCCATGGATATTTGCCTGCTACGGAGTGGCGGCCCTGACAGGTCCATGGGCAGGGGGAATTGCCCACGATCTGAGCGGCTCTTACCAACAGCTGATGTGGACGCTGAGTGTCCTGCCCCTGGTGGCTATTGCACTGGTGCGATGGGGTCTTCGTTCAACGAAAACGCACAGAAAACGAGGCTCCTGGCTGGATGCTGACAAACTCGATGCTTGTCATCAGCCTGTCAGCACTGTTCCTGGTCCGAAGCAAATCTGATAATGGTGGTGTTTTCATCTACACCCCATCCGGATTCGCGCTGCTCGGGTGATTCAAGCAGTATCAACTCCCCGCGCCGCAGGTCAAGAAAACCGCTTGTTGAAGCCAGGGGGCTTGAAGCACTGACAGACAGGGGCAGACGTCCCCGTTGACTGCATACAAGTCGACGCAATCGACCGCCCTTGTTCAACAGTGCCTCCGACACAACACGCATATACTCTCCTTCCGGGTTCCCGGCAGGAAGTCTGCATCGGGTATTTTCGCCCAAATCACTTTCAGAAGAGGTTCCTTCCGGCGGCTGCAGGGCAAACCAGCACATTTTTAATACATTTTTATCAAGCCCCAGCTCCCCGGCCATCCGTTCTGTTTGAACAGGAGGAACCCAGGAAAATTCCTCATGACAGGTCTGGGCAGGTCCGGCAGCCAGGGCAGGACAGGGAAGCGACTGCCGTCCCGGACATGGAGCTATAATTCGCCAGCCAGCTGCTACAAGCTGATCGCGCACAGCCAGCAATTCACGGCTGGTTTCAAGCAAGGCAGGTTCGATCACTATAAAAAAACCGCCGGGAACCAGGGCTGAAGCCCACCGCTTGAACAGTTCCACTTTTTTTTTAACGCGAATTCCGGAGTCCTTTATTTCCGGGTAGACCTCATTTATGCAATGACCAAAACTCACCAGGTGGGCAGCGCCCCAATATGGTATCTTTTCCGGTTCCAGGCGCGAAAAATCACCGGGAACACTTATGATTTCGGGAACGGGAGTACCGGATGGTGATTCCATACGCTCGGGAATAATACGTTCGGCCAGATCCAGGGCGGAACGACTGCGGTCAATCAAGCACACAGAAGCGCACCCACCCTCGACCCAGGCGCAGGCCAGCGGGCCGGGACCAGAACCGGCGTCAATCGCTGTCCAGCCCGGTGCAGGCAGGTATTCTTTCAATGCCGGATGCGCAAGAACATGACGACCCTGGGCACGCGAAACCGGCCAATAATAGCCCAGATAGGCCTCAAGGAGCTCGGGTTGGTCCATGTACGGATGACCGATCAATGTCCGTTCTCCGGTCAGACCTCGCTGCAGACGCCGGAAACCGGAAGGAACCTCAATACTCATCTATAAGCTCCGTTAGCAGGATGCAGAAAGCGTAATTCATTCTTCGGGCAGAGCGACAGAATGTTTGACAGCACAAATTTTCCATGCAACAATGAAGAATACATATCAATGAAACAGACAAACACTACCACTATTGATATTACTCAACGCATTCTCGGAAGTTACTGGAATTCAGTACTTGCGGGAAAACCATCGATGGTGCATTTCAACACCGCTTTGCCGAATCAGTTTCATTCAATCGTAGCAGATTTTACAGCGCAGATACAAGAACCATTCTCCCTGTATCCGGTAACGATAGAACCTACCCCATGCCAGGAACCATACGCACCCTTCCTGCCCCTGATACGACAAGTCCTGATGGAGATGGGAGATGCAGCCGATGAAATCATCGAAAAAGCCGGTATTTATACCATGCAGCGCAGTGTTTTCAAGGCATGGCTGGCGGGGGTTCCGCCGTTACGCAGGGACATACCAATTATCGAGGAGATCCGCTACGAAAAAAAGCAGGTTCAAAGATCGGTATTCGCCCTGTTGCGGGTACTGGCAGAACTAAAGCCTCTTATCATTGCTGTCAGCGGCGTCAGGTTCGCAACACCGGCCGTACTGGATTTTCTGTGCTACATCCGTGAATCAGAGTCAAATGCCCGGATCATGATCCTGCTTGCCTTTGACCGCACCATGCATTGGATGGATGACAGCGATGGTGAACGATGGGAACACTTCCTGCTCAAAACAGAAGAAAAAGCGGCCATATTTGACCTTGATCCTGCAGGGAGCGTCAATGCACTGCATGACACACCAAATCATTCAAGCTTGCCCTCACCGGAAGAACTTGCCGCCAGGGCACGAAGCAATCTGGTTTTTTTCTGTCTGGATGAAGCTCTTGTCAACGCACGTGAAGCCCAAAACGCAATCCTGTCTATGGATGCACAGCAGACAGCTCAACTCCAGTACAACATCCTCAATACAATGGGCGATGCACACTACTTCAAGGGCGAAGCCAGCCACGCACTGCTGAACTATCAGACCGTTGTTGAGCGGGCACAGCGCTCCGATGACCACAAAATGCTTGCAAAGGCCTATCGAAAAACAGGGTTCGCATATCTCCAGCTGGGTGATCTGGATTCGGCCCAGCGCTTCGCAAACCTGCATGTAAAGCTGGCCGAGCGTCTTGGCGATGATATGCACCGCATTTACGCTTATTATCTGAAGTTTATTGTCGGAGTTCGAACATCTACCTTGATCCCGCCGGAAATGTACTATGCGCTTATGAGCCTTCTGGAGCGCCCGGGGCAAGAAAACATGTACGCTTTTTTCTGCCAGAACGCGGTCTCGTACAGTCCCTTTTTTGAAAGCTACCAGGAAATCCTGGTCCTGATAGACCGTGCAATAGGATTTTACAAACGAAGCGGAAACGAATTCGGTCTTTCATTCGCCTATCACAAAAAAGCCATTGTATATTCAAATAACGCATTGTATGAAGAATCTTTCAACTATATGAAACGTTCTTTACGGATTCGCCTTCAGATTGGAGATCCTTTGTATATTATCCGGATTCAAAACGGGATAGGTTATCTGTACCACCTGACCGGTGATTATCCCAAGGCCTATACCTATTTCCGCAAGTCGCTTCAGATATTGATAAGTGTGCACAATTACAATGAGATCACCGCAACCCTGTACAACTTTGCCCTCTTGTATTTTATCTGCGGATACTACGGACGGGCCCAGCTGATTCTAGATCGAATCCTTAAAATTATGCTTACCCTCAAACTGCGTTACATCCCCTATCACTGCATTGAAGATATATATCTTTTAAAGGCCCTATGCACCGCAAAAACCGGCCAAACCACGAAGACTCTGGAAATGCTGAACAAGGTGCGCAACTCGGGCCGTGATCTTCCATGGCGTACCCTGTTTATGTACAAGATTGCAGAAATTCTTGCCGGCGTTCCTGATCCCAAAGGACGGACAACAGCCGAACGATTTGAGGAGGCCGGACAGCTGATCAAACGCGAACAGGATAACAGCCGGGATGCACTGGCTTTCTATTATGTCGAGTATAGCAAAGCCCTGCAAAACGAAGGGCGTGTTTTAATGGCCCGGGAAATTCTGTCGGAGGGAATCGACTTTTGCCAGGAGGCAGGATACGAACACCACGCCGCCCGGATGAGAACGCTTAAAGAAAACGGACAAGCGCCCGAGATTCTCTGCGAGCTGGAGGAGCTGAAAGTCAGCCTTGAAACACTTGTCGAGCTTGCCCAGCAAGAGTTTGTTGTAAACAGACTTCAAAATAAAATTCGGGACATCCGTTTCCTCAACACCATACAAACAGGGCTCATGCAGCTTACCGACCGTAAAGCTGTCGCAGAAAAACTCCTTAACCTTGTCTATTATCAGTTTCCGATGGAAATATCAAGTTTTCACCTCGTCGGTGAAGAAAACGGGGATACTGTTCTTGCCCAAAATCTTCCTGAACAATTTGACACAGGATCACTTGACCTGATTCTGCGGTCTCTTGCGTCGAGAACACCCAAGATGGTGATGGAACAAAATGAAATCGCCGAATCCTTTCCGGACTGCACGCTGAAGTTGAACAATATAGTATCAATTCCGGTTGCCCAGCACGGAATTCCGGTTGCGTGGATATTCCTTGCAACACAAAAACCAGATCAGCGGCTTACATCCGAAGATCTTGAGATTCTGGTCATTGCAGCGGGTCAAATCAGCATATTGCTCGAAAAGATTCATCACGAAGAAGAAATAACCCGCATGTCCCGTCAGGATCCCCTTTCCGGCTTGTACAACCGGCAGGCACTGCAAACGAAACTGCACGAAGAAGCCATCAGAATCAAACGGTACAAGGACAGGACTCATATAAACTTCTCGGTCGTGTTTATCGATCTGGACAACTTTAAATACTACAACGATACCTTCGGTCATAAGATCGGGGACCTTTTGATTATCGAGTTTTCAAAACTGCTTGTACACAATTTTAGAGAAATTGACTTCGTTGCACGGTTTGGCGGGGATGAGTTTATTATAATCATGCCTGAAACCTCTGCTGCACAGGCAGAAATACCCCTTAACCGCATATATACCCACCTGCGTACACGAAAGTATTTCCAGCCGGAAATTGAAAAAAATCTTGGTCACACCGTCTCTGTTCCGGAAGATTGGGCGATCAGCTGTTCCATTGGCGTTGCATCATGGGAATCCGGGAGCTCAAGAAATGATGATGTAGAAACCCTCCTGCAGCTGGCCGACAAGGCCCTGTATCAGGCTAAAGAAAAGGGCAAAAAACAGCTGTTTATATGGACTGAGACCTGAACACTGATTGTCATTTCCGGATAATTGACTATACTGATGACATGAGCTTTGACGATGAACGGCTTACCCATCTGGAAACCCGAATGGCCTTTCTGGATGATTATACCCAACAAATACAGAAGGTTGTTCTTGAACAGGGCGAACAGATAGAACGCCTGTCTGCTGAAAACCGGCATCTGCTGGCAAAAATAACAGAATTGTCCGATAATCAGCCAGCTCCTGGACATACCAGACCACCTCATTATTGAGAAGGAAACAAGCTTGACCAATCCCGCGCAAGGGATTATCATTGTATTGGAGATTTTAGAAGATGAGCCGTATTCTTATAATTGAAGATGATTCCTCAGTTGCAGAAATGATGGTAATGACATTGCAGCATGACAACCACGAGGTTATTACTCTGCCCAGTGCCTCAGGTGCTGCCGAGACCATTTCAGAGCAAAACATAGAATTAGCTATTGTAGACATAGTGTTGCCCGGGCAGGGCGGTATGGAACTGGTTCTGGACCTGCACGGAAAATTTCCCGCACTTCCACTGATACTGACATCCGGGAAAATTGACACAAGCAAAGAGACATTCCGCGTACTGGCAAAACAGTTCGGCGTTCTTTCCATCCTTGCAAAACCGTTTACCGTAGAAGAACTGCTTCAGTCGGTTAAACACGCTCTTTCATAGTAACCTCACGCTGCGGGAAGGGTATCTCAATACCTTCCCGGACAAATCGTTCCGTTACATCAATCATCAACGAATTCTTTAAATCAAGAAACTGTTCACTGGGAGCCCAAACCCCAAAAAGAATTTCTATCGATGAATCTGCAAATGCATTGAAAATAACCACCGGTTCCGGCTCTGAAACAGCATACTGATTTACTGCGGCAATATCCAAAAGTATCTCTTTCAGTTTACGCAGATCGGTACCATAAGACACGCCTACACGGAGGGTAAACCTCCGGAACGGGTAATGTGTTTTATTGATAAGGTTTGTTTTTATGATAGTCTCGTTCGGAATACGCACAAACTGGTTTTCAGCTGTTTTCAGACGTATTGATAACAGGTCTATCGAAACTACAGTACCGACTATCGAGTTCACCTCGAGAAGATCACCGATTTCGAAGGCTTTTTCGCTCATTACAAACAGACCGGAAATGACATTACTCACAGAGGTCTGGGCCGCAAAGCCGACCGCAATACCGACAATGCCGGCTGCTCCCATAAGCGCAGACACGTTAATACCAAGCCGGTTAAAAATGGTAAGCAGAATAATTATGACAGCGGTGTAGTTAATGCCCTTTTCAATAAACATCTGTACTTGCGGCTTGCACACCTTTCGGGCAAACCGCAAGACCAGACGGTTAAGTATACGAAAAAACAAAAAGATAAAAACGAGCAGTCCCGCCAAAGACAGCAATGTTACTGCAGTTTCTGCCGTGATCAATCCTTCAAAAATCCGCCTGGTGGCGGCAAGCCCGGTCTCCAACATTAGTGAAAGAGCCCGGAAATCTCTTTTTTGTAGAGGACATCAAGCTTGTAGCGCATGATTTCCTGCTTTGCCGAAAGCTCAACCCCGCTTTGAAAGGGTTTTTCAAGAAGGGCGATCCGGCTAATGCGCTCGAAGATCTTGAATCCGGTTTTTTGACTGATCAGTTCGGATATTTCGCCCTCTATCAGCTTGCGTACTTCATCAGTACCCAACAGGCCAGCCCAGGAAGTAAAAGAAACGCCATTATTCTGGGCCCAGGCTGTGACCTCATCCTGATTCGGGATAATAAGGGCGCCCAGATAGCGTTGATCCTGGCCGACAACGACCGATTGCTGTATATACCGGGACTCATTGATTTTCATCTCAATCGGAGCAGGTTCGATATTTTCACCGCCGCGCAATACAATTGTATCCTTTTTACGGCCGCGCAGAATTATCTCGCCGCTGACTGTTTTAAAACCGAGGTCGCCGGTATCAAGCCAGCCGTCGGCCGAAAGTACAGCAGCGGTCAGATCGGGCTTTTTAAAATACCCTTTCATAACATTGCGGCCGCGTATAAGTACCGTTCCTTTTACACCGGGCGGCAGCTCTTTACCGTTTTCATCAACAATCTTGACTTCACAACAGGATATCGGTTTACCGATTGTACCGAACACCGGTTTCCCGTGCGGACGGACTGCCACGACCGGGGCTGTTTCTGTCAGGCCGTAACCTTCCAGAACCTTGATCCCGACAGCCCAGAAGAACTCGTCAATGTTTGGAGGCAGGGCCCCTCCGCCGGAAACTCCGCACCGGAAAGAATTACCAAGCTTTACCTTGATCTTGCTGAATACCAGAACACCGCCCAATAGCTTCCAGGGCAGCAGAATCAGCCAGGGAATAAAACAGAACACAATATCAAACAGCCGGGTTATCGTGCTGAAACGCGGCTGCTGCCCGGTAAGCCGCCGCTGCAGGGAGCAGGTCAGTTTTGAAACAGCAACAAAAAATGTAAAAAGGGCGTATTTGACACCGCCGGTTTTTCGCATCGAGCGGTAAATACCGTCATAAACAGACTCCCAGATGCGCGGAACAGAAGGCATAAGCTGAGGATTCATCTTTGTCAGATCGGCCAACAGCACACTGCCAACCGGCTTTGAATAGACGATTGCAGAAGCACCATTAAGGATCATGTACTCACACAGGCGTTCAAAGGAATGCCAAACAGGCAAAATACACAAAGCACGGTCGCCCGGATCAAGCGGAATACGGGAAGGCAGTTCTTCCAGCTGGCACAAAAAGTTATCATGGCTCAGCATAACACCCTTGGGCTCACCGGTTGTTCCTGATGTAAAAATAATCGTCGCAAGCTCGCTCGATGTGCCTTTTTCCAGCTCGGTTTCGATACGCTCGGGAAATTCAGCGCGGTACGTGCGTCCATGAGCAAGCATATCCTGGTAGGTTAAAAGAGTAACAGAAGAATCTTTAGCTCTTTTGACTGCATCATCACCGGGCTTGTCAAAGATAACTACAGTTCTGACCAGCGGCAGATCAGTCTTGTTATCAAGAATCTTCATCAACTGAACTTCGTTTTCAACAAAGACAGTTTTGCACTCGGGAAAAGAAAGAATATATACAAGTTCTTTGACCATAGCATCACAACCACGGGGAACATCGGCAGCACCGATAGTCATGATTGCCATGCTGGAATGCGCCCATTCCTTGCGGTTATCTGCGATAAGACCGATATGATCCCCGCGGCCATTTCCGACAGATAAAAGTCCGGCGCCAAGATCAAGAACAGTCTGATAGTACTCTTTAAACAGAACCGGGGTAAATTCTCCGTCCTCGCTTCGTGCGTATTGGGCAGGAACCTCAGGATAGCTCTCTGCTTGTTTTTTCAGCAGCTTTGGCAGGGTGTTTTCCATAAACAACAAAATATCACGGGATGTCAATTTGCGCAAGTTTATACTCATGAGACCAGGAAAATGGTATTATTACAATATGAAAACTACCGAACAGCTTCCCCGTATTGCAATTACAACAGGAGATCCGGCGGGCATTGGACCCGAGATTGTCACCAAAGCGCTATCTGATCAGCGGGTACAGGCTGCCTGCCGCCCGGTCATATTCGGCCCGCTTGATGGTGTAACAGAAGCTCCGCACGGAACAGTCAGTGCTGCCGGAGGTTCCATTGCGTTCAAATCGATTAAAGCTGCGGTAGAAGCAGCCGAATCCGGCGATGTGGACGCTATTGCCACCGCCCCGATCAACAAGGAAAGCCTTGCAGCATCAAATATTCCGTTCATTGGTCACACAGAGATTCTTGCAGGTTTAACCGGTACAGCAGACCCGCTTACCATGTTCGAAACTCTCGGCCTGCGTGTCTTTTTTCTTTCACGCCACGTATCCCTGCGTCGTGCCTGCGATCTGGTAACCGCTGACTCGGTCTATACCGCCCTGAGCCGGGCCGACCAGGAACTAAGAACCACCCTGAACGTACAGGACCCGCTGATCGCTGTAGCAGGATTAAATCCTCATTGCGGCGAACACGGCCTTTTCGGAGATGAGGAACGGCTTGTTGAAACAGGCATAGCCCGTGCGCAGGCTTCAGGGATCAGGGTTGCCGGACCGATCGGCGCAGACTCGGTGTTCCATCAGGCAAAGACCGGAAGATACAGCGCAGTATTATCCCTGTACCATGATCAGGGTCACATTGCGTGCAAAACCCTGGATTTTGACCGCACAATATCCCTGACACTGGGTTTACCCTTTCTGAGAACCAGCGTGGACCATGGCACCGCATTCGATATTGCCGGAAAAAATCAGGCAAGTGCAGTGAGCATGATTGAAGCAATACTGGTCGCAGCCCGCTATGCTGCCGCAGGAAGGACTGCAGGGAGCGGATCAAAGGAGACACAATGATACGCCACCTGCTGTTGGACCTGGACAATACCCTGTACCCGGCTTCCGGAGGAATGGATGCCGGTGTTACCAGACGGATGATGCAGTTTCTCGCCGATTATCTGTCGGTCAGCATGGAAGAAGCAGTACGAATGCGCTCCCTGCATCTGGGAAAATATGGAACGACACTGGAATGGCTGACAGTTGAACACGGGCTCAAGGACACTGACGCATATTTTAAGGCGGTTCATCCGCCGCAGGAACTGGATGAACTGCAAAAAGACCCGGCACTCCGTCCGTTTTTACAATCCCTCGGGATGCCGATGACTTTGTTAACCAATGCTCCGGCCGCCCATGCCAAGCGGGTGCTTGATTTTTTTGGCATTTCTGATCTGTTTTTGGGATCATTCGATATTGAGTACCATGGAGGACGAGGAAAACCGCATCAGGACTGCTTTCTGGAAACCCTGCGGGTTGTAGGAAAATCCGTACAGGAAACTCTATTTGTCGATGATCACCCCAAATATCTGAAGGGTTGGCAATCTCTGGGTGGAAAGGGTGTTCTAGTCAATGAGTCCCTTCATCTTTCTGCCCTTGCAGAACAGGAAGGGTATGGCATCATCAGCTCCATTTATGAACTTGGACCATATCTGAACATATACAATTATTGACAGCAGACCCTTTCCCGACCATACTAGCGTATCAGGAGCTATATACCGATGAGTCACCCCAATTCCTTGAAAGAACGATACCGCCACCTGTTTCCGGAGCTGAAACGCCTCTCACGCGGTGAAACAGTCATTACTGAAGCAAATGTCTATCAGAAGGCAAACATGGAACTGCGTCCCATCATGGACTCTATGTGCGCCGAAAATATGCTTCCCACATCAGAAATCCGCGGCATTGATGCTATACAACGATTTCTTGATACCATCAAAGCCGGCAAACGCGGCTTGATACTTATGGAACACTACAGCAATTTTGACCTGCCCGGACTGATCTATCTATTGAATAAACATGGCCCGGTCGGTCACGAACTTGCCGAAAAGATTATCGCTATTGCCGGCATGAAGCTCAATGAGGAAGATCCCTATGTTGCAGCCTTTGCAGAGGGATATTCACGCATCATTATCTATCCCAGCCGCCAGCTTGCTGCAATAAAAGACCCCGAACTCTATAAAAAGGAAGAACAGCGCAGCCGGGTTATCAATCTGGCGTCGATGCGGGCTTTGGATAAGGCCCGTAAGGAAGGCAATGTTGTACTGGTTTTTCCATCCGGTACCCGGTACCGCCCCGGAAAACCTGAAACCAAACGCGGAGTACGCGAGATAGATTCGTATATCCGTCTTTCTGACAGTCTTCTGCTGATATCCATCAATGGAAACTGCCTCAGATTCTCGGATGTCCCGTCAGACATGATGGAAGATGTAACATGCCAGGACCGCATTATTATGACAGCCGGAGGTCCCTGGACCTGCGATGACTTCCGTGCGGAAGCTCTGGCCTGGGCCGAGGCTGGCAACTGTTCAACAGAAGATAAAAAACAGATGGTAGTGGACTATGTTATGCACCGCCTGGAAGTAATGCACGAGGAAAACGAGGCGGGACGGCTGTAAGAGGCACTCACAGCCGCACCCGGGCAGCCAGAGCTTATAGCCGCACCCGGGCAGCCAGTGCGTGGCCTGTAAGCCCCTCGGCATCGGCTATCAGGGCAGCGGCCTGGAGCGATTCACGCCAGCCGCTGTCGTCGGCCGAAACAGTATCCGAGCGAAGTACGGTAACCGTTTTAAGAAAATGCCGTACCGACAATCCGCCTGTAAAGGCCGCACTGCCGGATGTAGGCAGCGTATGGTTAAGCCCCGCGCAATAGTCGCCGAGAACCTCGGCAGAACGGTGGCCCACAAACAGGGAACCGTAATTTCGTACCGCTGATTCAAAAAAATCCCGCCCGGAACCGGCATCCAGGGCCAATTCAAGATGCTCGGGAGCCTTCCGGTTGGCTATTTCCACTGCTGACCGCAGATTTTCAACAATAATGATAGCACTATTGTTGGCAAAACTGTGCCGGGCTGCAGCGGTATCAGGCAGCGTTTCTACCAGCCGGCAGATCTGCGCCTGTACATCCCGGGCCAATGAGTCGCTATCCGTTACAAGAATAGCCTGGGCGTCGGCATCATGCTCGGCCTGGGCAAGCATATCAGCGGCAATCCATTCGGGGTGCGCCGTCGAATCGGCAATAATCATCACCTCTGTTGGACCCGCCACCAGATCAATACCCACCTGCCCATACACCAGTTTTTTCGCAGCTGCAACATAACGGTTACCCGGTCCCACAATTACCTGAACAGCCGGCACAGACAGTGTACCAAAGGCCATGGCAGCAATTGCCTGTGCCCCGCCGACTGCAAACACCCGCTGTACCCCGCAAATCGCGGCAACAGCCATAATCCGTTCATCAATCCAGGGAAGATCCGGATTTCCTGACGGGTGCGGCATCGGCGGTGAGCACAGCATAATATCGTCAACACCAGCCGCCTGTGCCGGGGTTACACCCATGACTACACTGGATAAAAGAGGGAAACGCCCGGCTGGCACGTAGACACCGGCCTTCTCCACCGGCAGGGTTTTCTGGGCAGTGTACAGGCCCGGAGCCATCTCCATCTCAAAATCATCGAAACTCTTTTTTTGGCGGATGGCAAAACGCAATGCAAGATCACGGGAACGGCACAAGGCTGCATGCAGGGCAGGTTCTTTTTGCAGAAGAGTTTCTCCGGCAGCGGCAACTGCTGCAGCATCCACCTCGAAGGAAGCAGGATTCGCCCTGTCAAACCGGGATGCATACTCACGGATAGCCTCGTCTCCCCGCTCCCGCACAGCAGCCAGAATCGGTGCTGCAGCGCTATCTCCGTTATCCTGCTGACGCCTGGCATAAAAACCATCAGTTAGCGAAATCTCGTCCAGAATCGGAATCACATCACCGGCCATAAACACTCCTTGACAGCCTGCACAGGCCTTGCTAAACTAAATTTGTAATTTACTAAACTAGTAATTTATAGATTTAGTAAATTACTAGTTTTTATTTGGAGGAACGACATGAACATTCCAACCAGTCTGAAGCACAAGCCGGTCATCACATGCCCGGATTATGCACACATTGACGGCCGCACCGCTGATGAAACTGATACACAGGGTCTATCCCTCGGCCTTGCCCAATGGAACGACCGGGGTACCGTTGATATCTCCGCCAAGGTATGGCGGTATACCGGTGAAAAATGGTCCCGCCAATCCGAAGAGCTCCCCCTGCACCGCGTTCTTGATCTTGCGATCCTGACCATCAGGGGTGCACAGCACTTTCGGGAAGCATACCAATACCCCAAGCTCTACGACGAAACGAATCCCGTTCTGGACCGAATCGGTTTACAGGGCGATGCAATGACTGTCAGTATTTGCACCGATAACCCCCAGATCGACCAGGACATCAAGCTCTTTCGCGATGCCCTTGCAAAGGATGACGAACTGTTATCCGAACGGCTTCACGTCCTGGCAAACCTGCTGATCGAGAACGGATACGGCCGACGCACCCCGGTATAAAAAACCAGCTCTATCCGGACACGTTCCGGGAAGACAGCCAAAACCCTGGCTACCTTCTCAGAACTGTCCACCCATGACGCCGGGCGATCCGCTTTAGCCGCCAGTCAGGATTCACAGCTACCGGACGGCCTACCGCCTCCAAAAGGGGCAGGTCGTGCACACTGTCCGAATAAAATGAGCACCTGTCAAGGGCAGCTCCGCTTTCAGATGCATACAGCTGCACCAACCGGCGTTTTTCCCGGCCGAAGGCCGGAGAACCGACAAATCTGCCGGTAGTCCTGCCATCCAGGTACTCCAGACGGGTAGATACAAGAAAGTCAGCGTTTAAAAGATCCACAAGCGGCCGGACCAATACATCAAGTGATGAGGTGGCCAGCACAATACGCCAGCCCCCGGACCGAAGACGCTCAACCTCGGCAAGCATGGGAGCCGACAAAGCTTTACGCCAGCGTGTCCAGGCAGCTTCTGCCAGTTCCTCGACCCGTGACTGCTCAAGCCCGCACAGCGCAGAAATCGGTTTGTTCCATTCAGACCAGTCCAGTCGTCCAAACACATACCGGAAGTACAAAACCGGCAGAATCAAAACCAGACGCACTGGTACCAGACCTCGCCGGGCTGCTTCAAGAATAAAATGTCGTCCGGTAGAGCCGGCCAGGAGGGTGTGATCAACATCAAAAAAGGCAATACGAACCGGTTCAGCCATGGATAGCCTCCCTCGGCGGGGAAACAGGGTTCACAGGCAACAGATCCGCAGGCCAGGTTTCACACGAGCTGGTATATGCACCCCGCTGCTCGACCGGTAAAAGGGCCGCGAGCCGGTTCATCATTGCATCGGTCAGCCTCCGCCGTGTTTCGCTGTCCAGGGGCTGATCCGCAGAAGCACTGAATCGGAATGGATCACCAACCCGGATTTTAAAGGGCGTACGGCGCAGCCGTTTCAGGTTTCCAAAAAACCGCTCTCCGCCTGAATGCGCAATGGGCCAGACAGGAAGGCTGTTTTCAACTGCCAGCACAACAGCGCCGGGATACCCCTTGCGCAGCACACCGTCCCCGCTGCGTGTTCCTTCAGGGGCCATCAACAAGACACCGGCAGACGAAAACACGGCTGCAGCCCGGGTGAAGGAGTCTTTATTGACCATACCGCGCTTAAGAGGTATGGCATCCCAGTGATCAGCCAGCAAAGCGAGTACAGGATTTTTCCAGGTTTCTGCCTTTATAAAGGAATACACCCGGCGGGGCCTGAGCCACAGATATACCAGCGGTACTTCCAAAAAATTGACATGATTCATGATGAACAGGGCCGGTCCCTCGCGAGGCAGTTTATCCAGCTCACGGGCATCAATACGGCACAGAATGGCCAACAGCAACCGGATACAGGCGGTAAGAAACCCCGCAGCAATGCGTCTCATCCGGCGCCGCCGATCGCATCCTGGCCGGCGGACGAACAGCAGGGGTTTTGGGCCGGAGGCTCAAGAATAAAAACCGGAAGGTCAGGATCACAGCGCAAACGAAGAGCCGCCGGCACACAGGAAACCTCAAGAAAGGTTCCGTCGGTACAAACCGTCTCGCCGTCGGCATGGCACACAAGCCCCCCTTCAGGGGCGGTAATCGTAAATGCGCCGGAGCAATCAGTAATAATCAGAGACGATCGGTGTTGGGTTCCTTTCAGATAGCTCATAATCAGGGCCAGCATATCACGGCGGGTCAGCGGGCGGTTTGCCATACACAGATTCAGTTGTCCGTCGGCACGATCGGCAAAGGGAGCCATATAAAACATACCGCCCATACGCCGTCCATTCAATATAGAAATCTGATGACTGTGGGTCCGGACAATCTGATCCTTGTAGCGAACCTCAACAGCAGGAGCAGCCGGATACCGGAACAGAACCTCAAAGGCCCCGGCCAGATAGCCCAGCGCACTGTGGATATGTTTTTTCCGGGCAGCGGCCAGGCCCACCATGGTATCAAAACCGATACCGATTCCAAAATACCGGCCGTCCGGGAAAAACCCGCCCCGGATGTAGCCCACGTCGAGAACCGATTCGCTGGCCTCAAGCAAAACCGTCAAAGCCGCATCAAGCTCACCGGGAATACCGGCACCGTAGGCAAAGTCATTACCCCGGCCGACCGGCAGCACAGCGAATACCGGACGGGCACCTCCGCGAGGCGGTTTCCAGGACATAAGCCCGTTAATGACCTCGTTGCAGGTACCATCTCCGCCAACACTACACACAACATCCCGGCCATCGGCTGCCGCCTGCTGTGCAAGCTCGACCGCATGACCCGCACAAGCGGTAGTCAGTATGGTGTACTCAACCCCGGCCGCATCAAGGCGCGCCTGTATAGCAGGCAGAAGCCCCGAAGCCCGGCCCTTTCCGGCCGTCGGATTAAAAACAAGGGCATAGCGTAGGGGGACGCTCATTTTTTGTGTCTCCGGTCCAGTTCGTCAAGAACATCCTGCCAGGACACACCCTCACGATGCATAAGGACATTGACAAAGTACAGCAAGTCAGCACATTCCCACACGACCTCGTCACGGCCCTCGGCCTCAATCAGTTCCTCGGCCTCTTCCTCGATCTTTTCGCGGACCCGCTCGGGGGTGAGGGTTGCGGTGTAGGAGCCCGGCTTCGGGTTCGCGAAGCGGTCAGCTATTACAGACGACAGATACGGCAGGGTATAGGTGCGGTCAGCAGTGGTTTTAAAACAGGTCCAGGCGCCGGTATGACAGGTCGGGCCGTTCGGTTGTACAACCGCAAGGATGGTATCACGGTCGCAGTCCAGGCGGAGACGCAGAACATCCAGGGTATTCCCGCTGGTTTCGCCCTTTGTCCACAGGGTGGAGCGGCTGCGGCTCCAGAAGGTGAGTTTGCCGGTTTCGAAGGTTTTTGCAAGGGCTTCGCGGTTGGCATAGCCGAGCATGAGCACCTCGCCGTCAAGGGCCTGGGCAATAACCGGCTGCAGTTCGGCCTTTTTCCAGTCAAGGCAGGCCATAAAGGCGTCAGCCAGCTTGACCGCTCCGGTATACAGGGCCATACCGAGCTGTACATCACAGCCCAGCCGGTCAAGGGCAACAATCTCTTCAAGGGAGGACACTCCTCCGGCAACCACCAGACGGCATTTGACTGCTGCCCGCAGTTCTTTGACCAGGTTCATATCAATGCCGGTCATGGTGCCTTCGCGCTCCACACAGGTAAACAATAATTCGGAACAATACGGCTCAACAGCCTTCGCGCCTTCAACCAGCGGAATGCCTGCACTTTCGGTCCAGCCCTTTACAGCAATCTTGCCGTCGCGGCTGTCTACCGAGATGATGAGGCGCTCCCTGCCTACACTGGCGGCCAGAGCTTCCAGAAAAGCAGTATTAACTCCGGGCGAACCATCGGCCTGGGTAAAGGCAGCCGAGCCTATTATCACTTTTTCTGCACCGAGCGAAACAAGCTCACGGGCTTTTTTCGCATCACGGATTCCGCCGCCGACCCGGACACTGCCTTTACGCAGCAGGCGCTTAAGGATGGCGGTGTTTACGGTGCTTCCGTCCGGTTGGGTATTGCGCAGGGCGGCATCAAGGTCAATGATGGCCACCTCGCCATAGCGGTCAAACTCGGCGATAAGGGAATCAGGATCGTCCCGTTCCAGAACCAGGTCGCGACCCTGTCTAAGCTGCACAACCTTTCCGTCTTTCAAATCAATCGATGCAATTACCACATGTATTTCCTTATCAATGCCGGCGAAAAACAGACAGGCTGTTTCGCCGGCGAAAATAAAACAGGGTTCCAACGAACCCGATGTCTATTGGCAGGGACTGACAAACCCGATGCTTGCAAGCGCCGTGTCAGCCGTTCAGGCGCCTTTGCGGGCAAGCCAGTCCTCGCGGAACAGTGCCATCTCTATCTCGTCGTGACAGGCGCCCTGCTTGAAGACCTCAGCTTTTTTAATCCCTTACACTGACAGGGTGCCCTTGGTGCTGGGAATGATTCCGGCAGCACGGCTGTCCCGTTGGACAGCCTCTCGCAGGGCACGCGATGCAGACTTGAACAGGGCCTCGATTTTGTGGTGATCGCTGCGGCCGCGAAGGATATCCAGATGCAGATTGCAGCGGGCGCCGGTTACAAAGCCCTGCCAGAAATCCACAACGGTGTCGGTCTGAAAGGATGCGGCGGCTTCACCGCCGGCCACCAGGGGAATGCCTGAAATGCTGGTCTCCCCGGCAAAATAGGGGCGCCCGCCAAAG
This sequence comes from uncultured Treponema sp., assembly GCA_964641135.1. Classification (GTDB taxonomy): domain Bacteria; phylum Spirochaetota; class Spirochaetia; order Treponematales; family Treponemataceae; genus Teretinema. The sequence continues at coordinate 18,311 of CAZXJV010000012.1, forward strand.
TCAACGGAAGCGCGCGCGAGGGTTTCATCCAGCGGGTAAATAAAGAACCCCGCGCGAAAGATACCTGCCCGGTCGCCGAGGGCCTTGTCGAAGGCCTGCCCGAGGGCAATGCCGGTATCCTCCATCAGGTGGTGCTGGTCCACCTCAATATCGCCTGCGAGTGAGCCTGAAAGATCAAAAAGGCCATGCTTGCAAAATGATGCCAGCATGTGGCCAAGAAAACCGATGGGGCAAGCCACCTCGCAGCGGCCGGTTCCGTCCAGATTCAGGGTCAGGGAAATTGCAGTCTCACCGGTTACCCGCTCAACAGAGGCGATGCGGTCGCGTACCTCCCCGTTTCGGGCGGGGGTCCCGGCTGCTGCGGCTGTCACGGCAGCACCTTCCGCAGTTCGTACTCAAGGATGTCTGTTGCGCCGAGCGACTTCAGGCGCGGCATGAGGGTCGGCACCTCGCTTTTCTTTACAACAATTTTTACGGCATAGCCGTCATCACCATACAGGGGCGCGACTGTAGGGCTTTTCATGGCTGGAATTCCGCTGACCAGATCAGAAAAGCGGGCCTTGGAAACATTCATCTCCAGCATGACACGGCTGCGGGCAGCGAGTGCTGCCTCAAAAAGCATCTTGAGTTCCAGTATTTTGCGGCTTTTTTCAGGATCGGCCATGGCTTCTTTGGAAGCGAACATGCGGGTGGAGCTTTCCATAATCGTATCGATGATGCGCAGTCCATTTTCCTGCAGGGTGCGGCCGGTAGCGGTATTGTCGATAATCATGTCGGCGTCATCCGGCGGGAATACCTCGGTAGCACCGTGGGTGCGGACAACCAGATAATTGAAGCCCTGGGCCTTAAGCCAGGCTTCAGAATTGGCAACGTATTCGGTTGCCACGATGATGCGCCGGGAGCGCAGCATGGCGTCATCAAGGGCATTCGGTACCGCGGCGACGATGCGTACCCGGTCAAAGCCAAGGTCCATAATTTCCACAACATCGGCACCGGTTTCCTTGATCCAGTCCACACCGGTAAAACCGACATCATGGGCGCCCAGTTCAAGAAGCTTTCCGATATTTTGCGGCTTCATTACCTTTGCTTCAAGGTCGTCCTGATTCACCTCGGGGCGGTAGGCACGCTCGGGCAGATAAATCTTGATTCCGGCCTCCGAAAACATGGCGGCCACGTTCTCGTATATTCTGCCCTTTGGCAGCAGTATTTTCAGTTTCTCCATTGTAATCCTCCACTACTCTTTTGTTCACAATAATAGATTATCGGCACACCCGGCCGATGCGTTGAATACCTTTCCCGCAATCAAAAAAAAAGCCGCCTGAAGCCCGAGGCTCCGGCGGCTGGTATTTTCACTGCAGAAAACGCAACCATCAGTTCAGCCCGGAACTCCCGAAACGAGAAGGGAATGATGATGGTTAAACAGTACGGCTGCATTCATTGTAAGCTCAGTAAATCACAAAATCCAAATCGGTGTCAAGATCGGACCAGCTGGACAAAACAATAAAGACCGGATATGCCTGATGCAGAACACCGCGTAATCGAAAAGCCCGTCACGCAGGTTTCAAGAGGCCCATCCATGACCGATATTCTGGTTATCCTGTCGCTTGCCGGTATTGCCGCCGGCCGCTTTCCGCTCATCCGTACCAACCGTGCGACAATCGCACTTCTGGGTGCAACCCTGCTTATCCTGAACGGATCGGTCAGCTTTGAAGAGGCGGCTTCCGCTGTGGACATACATACCATCATACTGCTTTTTGCAATGATGGTTTTTAACGCCAACCTGCGGATGTCCGGTTTTTTTGCGCTGGCGGGACTGGCCCTGAAGCGCCATGCAGCAAACCCCGGGCGGCTTTTAGCCCTGCTGATGCTCTTTTCCAGCATTCTTTCTGCCTTTTTTATCAATGACACCCTGGTGCTGATGCTTACCCCCGTGGTACTGGAGGTAACCCTGGCCAGCGCCATCAACCCGATTCCATTTTTGATCGCCCTTGCTGTCAGTGCAAATATCGGATCGATGGCAACAATAATCGGCAACCCGCAAAACATCCTGATCGGTACAGCCTCGGGGATAGGCTTTGGAGAATTCAGCTCGGCACTGAAAATGCCGGCAATAATCCTGTTGGCCGCAGCATGGCTCCTGATTCGATTGATCTTCTTCCGGGATTTTCAATCAGTCACCCTGCACACGGCTGCGACCCCGGGGCATGTATTTGTGTATAAACCATTGTTAATCAAGTCGATGATTTCATTTTTGATAATGGTACTGTTGGTAGCGATTGGATTGCCGGTCAGTCTGGCAGGGCTGGGAGGAATAACCATACTTCTGATAACCCGACGCATCAAACCCGAGCGAGTCTTCGCGGATATCGACTGGTCTTTGCTGGTGCTTTTTCCCGGTCTGTTTGTAATTACCCGAGCCGCATCACAATCCTGGTTATTCTCTCATTTTTTTACATGGGGGAGTGTTCTCATGACCGGAAGTCCCGCTGCCCTGGCAACGGTTTCGGCAGCGATGAGTCAACTAATCTCCAACGTACCGACTGTCATGCTTCTTCGACAGTTGATCCCGGAAATGAACAATCCCGGAATGGGCTGGCTTGTACTTGCAGCAGCTACCACCCTGGCAGGCAACTTGACACTGCTGGGCAGTGTTGCAAACCTCATCGTCGCCGAAATAGCCGGGAGCCGGGGAGTACGTCTCGGATTCTTTCAGTATTTGAAGGTAGGACTGCCGCTCACCATCATTGGAATTACAGCAACAACAGCCTGGCTTATTTTTATACACCGTTGAGGACAGTAGCAGGTTTGACAATACCGGCTAAAGTGCCGTACCATGAACCACCATGATGCATACCGAACGGATACGGGATGTTATACGTTATCTCAAGCGTTTTAAAAACGCTACAGTCGTTATACGTATTGATGACGGTGTGCTTGACTCGCCGCTCTTTGCTTCTCACATACATGATATCGCCCTTCTGCATGAAACAGGCATAAAGGTAGTCATTGTCCCCGGAGCCGCAGGACATATCTCCAGCGTGCTTGATGCGTACAGCATCTCGTGGTCATTCAAAAACGGAATACGTATCACCGGTGATGAAGGTATGGACTTTATCAAGATGGCAGCGTTTGATGCATCAAACCGCATAATGACCCGCTTTACCGCCGAACGCTGTACAGCCGTCATCGGAAACTGGGTTCGTTCACGCGGACGCGGCGTTGTTGACGGAATAGACTACGGCTCGGCCGGACTTGTAGAAAAGGTACAGACAGACGCTTTGCGCCGGGCAATCGAAGACGGGTTTATTCCCATATTACCCTGCGTAGGATGGACGGCAACCGGTCGCCCGTACAATCTTTCCAGCACTGAACTCGCTGTTGCCACCGCAACCGCGCTCGGCGCCGACAAGCTCTTTTTTTTGGCCTGCGGGGCAAGTATATCCATTGATGATTACGCAATGCCAGAAGGCGCTGCCCTGTCTCCTGAAGGAAGAATGGCTGCGATTTCGGTAGATGAGGTCCCGCGTTTTCTGCAATTAAACCCGTGCACCTCGGCAGACGGCCGCCACTGCGCCGGTCTTGGCGAACTGCTGCACCAGGGTCGGAAGGCCTGCCTCGGCGGAGTCAGCCGCACTCATATACTGGATGCAGATATCGATGGTGTGATCCCGGCCGAAATTTTTTCGGATCTCGGTTCGGGTACGATGATATACAGAAGCGATTACGGCTCCTTCCGGGCTATGACCCGTGATGACATACCTTCTGTCCTTTCATTGATGAATCCCTTTATCGAAGACGGCATCCTGCTGCCGCGCACACCGGAAGAACTGGACCAGCAGCATGCGGATTTTACCGTCTACGAGATAGACGGAGGAATCCGGGCCTGTGCAGCCCTGCATCTTTTTTCACAGGGCACCGGAACCCTGGCCGAAATCGCAGGTCTTGCGGTGGATGAATCCTATGCTCACATGGGCATAGGCCCCCGCTTGATGCAGCTGATAATGGATAAAGCCCGCGCCTCAGGCTGTGCAGGGGTTTTTGTGCTGACTACACAAACTGCCGACTGGTTCGAAAGATTCGGCTTTATTCCTTGCGAAATCAGCACATTGCCCCAACAAAGACTGGAAAAATGGGATAAAAAACGCGGATCACGAATGTTAATCTGCGAATTCCACTGATTTTTCTTGATTTTTCACTACTCACCTACTATCATTTCCTTGTAATGGCGTCGATAGTAAACCTGGCGCCGGGGAGGAGCAGGTGTCCCAGGATCAAAAAACAGCACATATTATCCTAGAAGACGGAACAGAGCTTGAAGGTTTTTCATTCGGGTATGACGGTTCAATATCGGGGGAGGCACTCTGGTATACAGGTACACAGGATATCTGTAAAACCCTGACTGACCCGGCAAGCAGGGGCGCGATCATTATAATGGCCGCTTCGACCCTTGGAGGAAAAGAAGTGCCCGGGGAAGCCCCGGATGAATGGGGGCTGGACAAAAACGTTGAATCAGCCCAAATACAGGCAGCGGGTCTTGTAGTAGCCGACTACAGCGAACCGGCAGCCGAAAATGGAGCTGTTCGCAGAACGCTTGCCAAATGGTTAAAAAGACAACAAATCCCTGCTTTGTACGGAATCGATACCCGCGTCCTTATTCAACGCCTGCGTACCCGTGGCTCTCAACGAGCCAAGATACTGGTATCGGGTTCACGCGATATCTCGTTCAGCTCGGCTCATCTGCAAAACCGCAGCACTGCGGTTTCCACCAGAAAACCGGTTGTGTATGGTTCGGGAGAAAAACGCATACTTGTTATTGATTGCGGAGTCCGCAACTCTACACTACGTGCTCTTTTACGACCTGATACCCGCGTAGAAAAACTGCCCCTTGCTACAGATTATTTAAAGGAATCATTCGACGGCCTTGTGCTTGCCGGCGGCCCCGGAGATCCGGGTTCCTGCGAAAAAACCATAGCCATCCTCAAAGAAGCCCTGCAGCTCAACAAACCGGTTTTCACTGCAGGACAGGGAACGGTTATTCTGGCGCTTGCAGCCGGAGGCGCGTCATTCCGTATGTCCCAGGGACACCGCGGTGAGAACCAGCCGTGCATTGATCTTGAAACAGGGCGGTGTTACATAACAGCCCAGAACCACTGTTACGGTATACGGGCAGACTCGCTGGACAGCAGCTGGGAAGTAACTTTCTTAAATAATAACGACAACTCGATCGAAGGTATATCAACCCGAAAAGGGCTTATCAGCGGTGTACTGTTCCAGCCGGAAGGCAATCCGGGTCCGGATGATACCGCATTTCTGTATGAACGGTTTTTGAAAGCAGTACGGGAAGGAGGCATCCCCTCATGAACAGCTATAAAATCACCACACCGCGCAGCGTTTTGATTCTCGGTTCCGGCGGACAGAAGATTGGGCAAGCAGGTGAATTCGATAACGCCGGACTGCAGGCAATAGAGGCTCTTAAATCCGAAGGTATCCGTACCATCCTGGTGAACCCCAACATGGCTGCTGTTCAAACAGGTGAGGGTCGCGCAGACGCCACCTACTTTTTGCCGATAACAACCGAATTTCTTGAACGCATCATCGAAAAAGAACGGCCGGATTCTATTCTGCCGGTTTATGGCGGAAAGACAGCCCTGGGATGCGCCATGGAACTGGAATCGTCCGGCCTGCTGGAAAAACACAATATTCAGGTGCTGGGAACCAGTCTTGCATCACAGGCTGTGATCGAAGACCGTGCCGCCCTGTTCACGGCGCTAGCACAGGCAGGTGTGCCGCTGCCGGCATGGACAGAGGCCGGCAGTATAGACAAGGCGAATGAAGCGGCACACCTGCTCAAGTGGCCTCTTGTAATACGGCCCTCCCTGGCTGCTGACAATACCTCGCCTTTGACCGCTGACACCCCGGACGCGCTTGTCACAGCCACCCGGCAGCTACTGCAGCATTCGGAACGGGTTGTGCTGGAAGAATCCATGGAAGGACGCAAGGAAATAGAATTCGAAATCCTGCGCGACGGAATGGATAATGTCATAGCTGCGGCAACTCTGGAAAACATTGATCCTGTCGGGGTTCATACCGGGGATTCTGTCATAGTAATCCCGGCCCTTACCCCGCAGGGACAGCATATGGCTGCAATGCGCCGCGCTGCCCTTGCAGCCGTCCGCGCGATCGGCCTGATCGGTGAGGCAAATCTCCGTTTTGCACTGAACTCCACAACCGGCGATTTCAGGCTGATTGAATTGACAGCGCGTATCTCGCGCAGCACAATTCTGGCAGCAAAGGCCGTTGCCATGCCCTTGCCCTGGCTTGCCGCCAGAATATCTCTCGGGTTTTCCCTTTCAGAGATTCCGAATGCTCTGACCGGCATCACACGCCATTGCACCGAACCCGTACAGGATTATATCGCTGTCAAGGTTCCGGTTTGGGATCTGGACAGATTCCGTACCGTGGACAGACATCTTGACGCAACAATGAAGTCGGTTGGAGAGGCCCTTGCGTTCGGACGCACCTTTACCGAAGCCCTTCAAAAGGCGCTGCGCATGGCCGATCCCCGTACAGGAGGGCTTGCCGCGCATAGCCAGGATTTCAAGGACCTCAGAGACGCCTTGCGCAATCCAACCGACCGCAGGCTTTATGCCATCTACAGCGCCTTGCGTGAAGGCTGGTCGGCTGACAGAGTTCACAAACACTCCGGAATTGACCGCTATTTTATTCACTGCCTGCAGATACTCAGCGGCATAGAAGAACAGCTTAAAGCAGCCGCCACCCCGGATGTAGCACTGATCAGACTGGCAAAGCAGACAGGTTTTTCCGATGCACAGATTGGCTGCTGCGTCGGCATCAGGGAAGAAAAAGTCCGCGCCCTGAGGCTGGAAGCCGGCATCCGCCCGGCTATCAAACAAATCGACAGCACTGCGGCTGAATTCAGTTCATCAAGCCAGATCCTCTATCTGACATACAACGGCCTTGCAAACGATGTACAGCCTGCAGCGCGAGGGCCTCTGGTGATCGGAGCAGGGCCGTACCGGATAGGCTCAAGTCTGGAATACGACTGGTGTACAGTTCAGGCACTAAAAACCTGTAAAAAGCTGGGCCGGGCGCCGATTCTGATCAACTGCAACCCGGAAAGTGTATCTACTGATGCCAATGAGGCCGCACGGCTCTACTTTGACGAAATAAGCCTTGAGGTAATCCGGGATATCCACGACTTTGAGCAGCCAGAGGGAGTTCTCCTTTCAATGGGCGGACAAACAGCAAGCAGCCTGGCGGTGCCTCTGTCACGGGCAAAGATACAAATATTCGGCACCAACCCTGTGGATATCGACCGGGCAGAAGACCGCTACAAGTTCAGTGCCATCCTTGATGAACTGGATATCAGGCAGCCAGCCTGGACCGAAGCGTCAAGCGTCGATGCAGCCCTCGCCTTTGCCGCACGCGCAGGATACCCGGTTTTGATAAAACCGGACATGGTGGTCACCGGCGCTGCGGCAAGTGTCGCCTGGGATGACGCAAGCCTGAAAAGCATTTTAACACGGGCGGTTGAAATCAGTGCCGACAGTCCTGTCACAATGACAAAGTACATTGAAAGCACAAAGGAGATTGAGATCGACGCAGTCGCCAATCACGGAGACATTCTTGTGTACGCAATAAGCGAACATCTCGAGAATGCAGGTGTACACTCGGGCGACGCCACCGTTGTCCTGCCTGCACAGCGCATTTACCTGGCTACCGCACAGGCAATTAAAAAGGCTGCCCGGGCCGTTGCCTCTGCACTGGAAATAACAGGGCCGTTCAATATCCACTTCCTGGCAAAAAGCACCAGTATTCAAATACTGTCCTGCGATCTGAGAGCCAGCCGTTCCTTCCCCTTCTGTTCCAAGGTCTTCGGCATCGACTTTGCCGATTACGCGGTGCGCGCCCAGCTCGGAGCCGAGGTAAAAAAGGTGGAAGGATCCGCACTTGACTTTGATCACGTAGGCATCCGTGCCGCACAATTCAGTCATTCGCGGTTGAAAGGTTCAGATCCGGTAGCAGGTGTTGAAATGACCAGTACAGGCGAGGTTGGTTGTCTGGGCCGCGGTGTACGGGATGCCTTGATGAAGGCCATGCTGTCTACCGGATACCATATTCCCCGTAACAAGATTCTGCTTTCCACAGGTCCGCTTGAAGACAAGGTTGATTTTATCGAAAGCGCCCGCAAGCTCACCGCAATGGGTTACTCACTGGTAGCATCAAGCGGCACTGCACGGTTTTTACAGAATAACGATATTCCGGCGACAGCACTGCCCTGGCCGCTTGAAGAACGGCATCCGAATATTGCGGATGTTCTGCTTTCAGGCGAAGTTGATCTGGTTATCAACATTCCAAAGAACAACAGGGAAACAGAGCTGAAAAACGATTTCAGTATCCGGAGCATGGCTGTTGAACTGGGAATCCCCCTGATAACCAACATCAAGATAGCCAAGCAGTTTACCGACGCGGTTGAGTGGTACAAAACCCGGGGACTTGAGGTCAAGAGCCGTGAGGATTACCGGTAGTCTGCCATAAAAAGGAGCCGCAAAATCAGAATCACTATTGGGAACCTCGAAAAAAAAGTAGTTTTTCGGGGTACTCTATATGCAGGGTGGTGACAAACATAATGGCTGTCATTACCCTGTCATTTATTAAAGGGTCCGATGCTCTTCCAGACGATAAACAAATAGTGTTCGACGCACATCAGAGTTGAATTCCACATAACAGGGACCCCACTCAGAATGGTTCATGAATGCTCCGTAGTTGTTAGTTCTTGTTGGCCCCAATAAAACCATCTCACTGATACCAGCCGGGTATTTCTCGTCAATAAAAAGCATTGCCAATTGTGGAGACAATCCAGAATCATGGGGAGGGGAAAATATGGCTTTAACATACTTTCCGCACGGAGAAACAATAAAACTGTCAGGGGAAAGAAAAAAGCCCTCCGAACCATTAACCTTAAAGGTTTCAATTCGGATATTCTGGCGATTCTCATCCCAAAAGGCAGTTGCATATGCCCCAAACTGAACCAAGGGAGTTCTGTCTTTTAGCAGAAACCCAATCATAAACCGCTGCTGCTGATGATATCCGCGGGCGAAATAATCAAGATGGAACATCTTTTCGGATAACTGTTCTGTTAGTGCGTCGTCCCAATATTTTTCCAGAAGAAGATCGGTATACTGCCACTCAATGATTCCATCATCAGTAAACATACCAAGAAGAGTATCCGGAAAGAAGGGCATCAGAGTACCATTAAAGCAGTATTCGTTTGGCATCACAGTACGACCCTGCAAATAATTAAATATTGTAAGCATATCGGCTGCACCTTCATGATACTGAACTGACAGCAGTTTTTGTTCAGTATCAAACGCGTGAACAGCCATTATTCTTCCATTACCCGCAAGTCCGACATTCAAATAACTATAATCTGCGGTAACGGCATCAATAACATATAAGCCCATACCTCGCCTGATAAAAAGAATGTTTCGCTCCGGTATAGAATCAAGATCAAAACTTACATTTACCGGCAAGCCCCTTTTTATCGGGCGCACGCTCTCAATACCTTTCTGGCCGAAAGAAATAAGCGCAAAATCACCGTTGCGGTCCAGGGTGCCAATGGTATTATCAATTGTAAGAGAGGCAAGCCCGTAAAAGGAATGGCGTGTTCTGAGAATCAATGGGTCTCCGGGATTTTCCGGATATATCAAGACTTCCCCTCCCCGTCGGCTGGACGCACAGGAGCAGAGAAGGAACAGCAGGAAAAGAACACAATACGAATGTTTCATTCCACAAGATTATCACACTGACAGAAAAAAAACGAAAAACTAAGGTCCTCCATATACCGTTTCGGAACACACCGCGTAAATGTTTCCTGTTGCACCTAATAAGAGCTAGGCATATAGCAAGAATTGCTATACTGTAGAGCAAGGGCGAAGGGGCCATGGGGATACCCTTCATATACACAAGCACAGAATTTTATAAGAGTAATCATGAACCTCAAGAAATATTTCGGACCAAAGGTCTTTTATGCATCAGCTCTCTCCCTGGCAGTACCGGTCATGCTGCAGGCTCTGGTTCAGAATCTGGTCTCGCTGATCGACAATTTTATGGTCGCCGGACTCGGTGATATAAAAATGAGCGGCATCAATGTCACCAACCAGGTGCTGTTCGTGCTCTTCGTAGCCTTCAATATTCTGGCAGCTGCCGGCGGCATGTTTATGTCACAGTACAACGGTGCGAAAGATGCATCCGGAATGAAGCATGCCTACCGCTTCAAGATCATAACCATGGGAACTCTTGCTCTGCTGATAATGGCTCTGGGCGCCCTGATTCCGGATCAGCTGCTGGGGCTCCTGCTGCAATCAAATACAGAACGCGCGGAAATCACAGCAGAAGGAATAAAGTACCTTTCCATAATAATCTTTACCTTCCTGCCAATGGCAGTCTCCATCGCTATCGGCTCATCGCTGCGCGAAACAGGAAGGGTCCGCCCGCCCCTGGTCATCTCCGTAGCGGCGGCCCTGCTAAATACCTTTCTGAACTGGATATTCATTTATGGCAACCTTGGCGCACCCCGGCTTGAGGTTGCAGGAGCCGCATGGGCAACCCTGACCGCCCGGCTTGTAGAAATGGCATTGTTTATTCTGTGGGCAAGAAAACACAAGCCCGCATTCTTTGTCGGCCTGCGCGGGATTTTAGCGGTCAACCTTCCGCTGTTCTTTACCATGCTTACAAAGTCCGGTGTCCTTTTCATTTCGGAAATGAGCTGGGTGTTAACCGAAACCATCATGACTGCCGTGTTTAACGGACGGGGCGGCTCGGAAATCGTGTCGGGCATGGCAGGAGCCTGGGCTATCGCCAATCTGTTCTTCCTTGTATTCGGCGCCATTCACACCTCGATCGGGGTAATTGTTGGAGGAACTCTTGGCAAAAATGATCTTGAAACTGCCCGCATACAGGCCCGCTGGCTGAGAACCGGCGCCCTGTTCACAGGAATACTTGTCTCGGCAGGCGAATTCGCATCGGTATTGCTCATACCCCTGGTCTTCGGAAATCTTTCCGAAAATGCACGTGCCATCACTCACAACATGCTGTGGATTATCGCCTTGTATATGCCGATCTGGACCTACCTGAATGCCCAATTCGCTACTGCCCGTTCCGGGGGAGACGCCATCATGGGCGCCTGGGTGGACGGGGCTGTTAATGTGGTTTTATTTCTTCCGGGAATTTTTCTTCTGGCAGCCTTGACCCCTTTCGGTCCGGTAACCCTGTTCGCCATAGTAAAACTGACCGATATAGTAAAGGTATCAATTGCAGCCTGGCAGCTGCGCAAAGAGCGATGGCTGAAAAACCTGACCGGGTCAGGAGGCCCGCCTGAAGGCGGACCACTGCCGGGTTTTGAAGGAGCGGTTTAATGAAGGTACGGGTTATAGAAATGCCCCTGGACTATGGTGCAAGCCGCAGGGGCGCCGACATGGGCCCCTCTGCAATACGTCTGGCAGGGCTGCGCGACAAACTGGGCAGTTTGGGCATTGAATCCGACGACCTGTACCCGCCTATTCAGGTACCGCCCCAGGAATATATTGACCCCAATCTGGAACACTCCTACGAAAACGCCCGGCACCTGGAGCCCATCATCGCAGCCTGCGGAGAACTGGCAGGCCACGTTGAACGCATCCTGGGCGGCGGCGATTTTCCCCTTATACTCGGCGGTGACCACTCAATCGCACTCGGTTCGATAGCCGGTTTTTCCGCCGCCTGCACCGGTCAGGGCCTCAGACCCGGCGTACTATGGGTGGACGCCCACGGTGATTTCAACACCCCTGAAACCTCACCAAGCGGAAACATCCACGGCATGATCCTTGCGGCAAGCTGCGGCTACGGGATGCCGGAATTAACCCGCTTTTACCGCCCGGTTACAAAGATTGAACCCTCGCGGGTCTGTTACATTGGCGTCCGCGACCTCGATCCAAAAGAACGGGCGTTAATGAAAGAAGCAGGCGTTAAAGTGTTTACCATGAGCGATGTAGAACGCCAGGGCATCGCCCGCACCGTGCGGGATGCCCGTGATTATCTTGCAGCCCATTGCGACTGTGTTCATCTGAGCTTTGATATAGATGCCATTGACCCCCGCTTCGCACCGGGCGTCGGAATCGAGGTTCCCGGCGGGCTGAGCTACCGGGAAGCCCTGCTTGTAATGGAAGAGATGTGCACATCCCGCCTGGTGCGCAGCGCGGATATGGTCGAAGTAAACCCGGTGCATGATTTGCGCAACATGACCGGAGAGATGGCTGTCAATCTGATTGCCCGGCTCTTGGGCGAAACCATTTATTAACAGGCACCTCGAAAAACTGACGTTTTTAGTGGTCACCTAAAGTTCATACCCGGTCGCCGGGAATATCCTTGCGGTAGTTTCCCGGACCGGCTTCCGGTCCTGTTTCAGGGCGGAAACCTATCTTCTCGATATACTTCCAGTGCGTTTCGCCGACCCGCCGGTATACCAGTACCCGAAACCCGCGGGCAGCAAAACTTTTAAGCTGTTCACCAAAAAAATACGAGCCGATCCGCGTGTCCCGGTACCGGGGAGTTACAAAATCAATCAGTATGCGGCACCTGCCGTCAGGCTGGGACTGCCAGGCGAACAAACCGGCTGCCTCGGTGTCGGCTAAATAACAGGAATAACCTTCTGCAAGGGAACGTACATCCGGCCCGAAAATAGCTTCAATCTCGGTTCTATGTTTTTGATAAAAATACTCAAGAAAGGCAGAATCCTTTTCCAGCGGAACAAGGGTATACGCTGTTTTTTTACGCCTGAGTCCATACACATACCACAAGTCGATAAGTATTATACCCAGGTTCATTACCAGAACCGGCATTGATCCGGTAAGCACGGCAAAGCACACAAAAAGAGTTGAACCCAGGGCATTTATCACCCGCAACTTTACAATTGACCTCATGGTGAGGGAAACGAGGATTATAAACGAGGCCAGATATCCGAGCAGGTCGATATACAGGGTATTCATACCCAAAGCATAGGGCATGAATCACCGATCTGCAAGCCGAATAAACTGCTATCAATATTGTTGTTTTTTGAGACCAACAATATTGATAGCACCTGCTAGGACTTACAATGGGGGCAGGAACTGCAATCAGTACATCCCGCACCACCCTCCGGTGCCTTTTTCGCCTTTCGTACCTGGTACACAATCGCAGCAGCTACGAGGGCTGCCAAAAAAATCGCTGTTAATATAGTTGCCATACCTATATGTTAACCAATTCTAACATACATCGTCAATACGAAAGCTTCTTCCGCCTGCAAGTTTTTCAATTTCGGCATCACTGGCGAATCCGGAAGCAGCACCCTTGACGCCGATCTTCCAGGAAGCAAAAAGAACCGCACGGCACAGGGCATCAAGGGGGCTCATACCCCCGATGTGCCAGTGAAGGAAGGAACTGAACAGGGCGTCCCCCGCGCCGACCGTGTTTACCACCGGCCGGGTATACTCCGCTCCAACCAGGGTCATCCGGTTTGCGGCACGGTCGAACAGCAGGGCTCCCTTTTCGCCAAGACCCATGACCAGCACACGGAAGGTATACCGGGAGGCAAGAGCCCGCGCAAAATCTTCAGGGCTTGAAGGCAGGGCCTCATCGCTCATAAAAAGGATGTCGGCCGCTTCCAGAAAATCCCGGTTGTATTCATCTTCGGGGTCGGCCAGCAGGTGAACATCGGTTGCAACGGGAATACCGCGGGCGCGTGCTATCGGCAAAAGGGATCGGTTAAAGTTTATGTTGCACAGGACCGCGCAGTCACAGCCATTCAGGGCATCAGCTGCCGATTCATCCAGTCTCGCATCCTGTACATCCTTCAGGTCGCAGTAGATCTGCCTGCGGCCGCTTTCTTCATACAGAACAACTGACTGTGCGGTTTCGCGGAGGTTCCGGCGCAAAAAAGATGTCGGCCAGCCCCGCTGACGGCACAGGGCCTCGGTCTGGTCCGCGGCAGCGTCGGTACCGAGACAGGATGAAAGCCGCGGACGGTCCCCGAGGGCGTCCAATGCGCTTGCGATATTGACGGCAACCCCGGACACGGCAGTGGCAACACCGAAGAACGGATAATCGATCGGGAAATAGTTGATCGGAAAACCACGTACCTTTACCGTCGTTTCCATGTTTATCAATCCGGAAACCAGAAACTGTTTACTCATTTATCACTCCGTTTTTGGGGCACAGGCTTTCAAGACAGCATTCCGTACAATGGGGTTTACGGGCCACGCACACATAGCGGCCGTGCAGTAACAGCCAGTGATGGGCATCGCGGCGCCAGGGTTCGGGGATTTTGGAAAGCAGGTCTTCTTCGATAGCGCGCGGTGCAGCGGCAGACGAAAGGCCGAGCCGGGGGGCCAGGCGAAGCAGGTGGGTGTCCACCGGCATGGTCGGCTGACCGAACACAACATTGAGCACAACATTTGCTGTCTTTCGTCCCACACCGGGAAGCCGTTCAAGGTCCTCGCGGCGGCCGGGTATCTCGCCCGAGAATTCCTCAACAAGCATCCGGCTCAAGGCAATGATGTGACGGGCCTTGGTGGGATACAGGTTAACAGACTTTATATATTCCTTAAGGCCCTCTTCGCCCAGTTCCAGCATGGCCTGGGGGTTGTCGGCGCGGTCAAAAAGCGGGCCGGTCGCCTTGTTTACGCCGCGGTCTGTCATCTGGGCAGAGAGAACGACTGCCACAAGCAGGGTGTAGGCATTGCGGCTTTCCAGCTCTGTGGCCGGGTCGGGGTTTGCCGCATGCAGGCGGCGGAAAACTTCGGCGATCTGTGCCCCGTCAAGCAGTGTCATAAACGCAAGTGTAACCGGAGCGCGCACCGCAGACAAGGGGGAGCGTTTACGGGTACACTGCCTGCCATGAACCTGCTTTCTGTCAGCGGCGTCTCCCTTATGGGCCGCACCGAACCCCTTTTTACCGATATTTCCTTTGGCCTTGATTCCGGAGCAAAGACTGCCCTGATCGGCCGCAACGGCTGCGGCAAGAGCACCCTTTTAGGGTGCATCGCCGGAAACCTTGCCCCGGACTCAGGCACTATCGTAGTGAACCGCGCCGCGGGCGTTTCCTTCCTGCCGCAAAATCCGGTCTTCCGTCCGGAGGATACCATCCTGACGCACCTTTTTACAGGAGGCGGGGCCGATCTTGAAACAATCCGCAGCTATGAAGTGGCCTGCGAAGAACTCGCGGCCGGACGCGGCGGGGCGGCAGAACAGCTTGAAAAACTCACCCATGAAATGGATAGCCGCCAGCTGTGGGGCTGGGAGCAGCGCATCCGTGCAATTTTAACCAGCCTCGGCATCGACGACCTCGCACTGACTATGGGCAGCCTCTCCGGTGGCATGCAAAAAAAAGTAGCCCTGGCCCAGGTTCTGATCGAGCCGACCGGCCTTCTTCTTCTGGACGAACCGACCAACCACCTGGACAGTACCACTATCGCCTGGCTTGAAGACTGGCTTTTGCAAACCGACCGCGCCGTTTTGATGGTAACCCACGACCGCTACTTTCTGGACTCGGTCTGCACAGTCATTCACGAGCTGGAATACGGCACCCTTACCAGTTACCAGGGAAACTTTTCCCGCTACCTCGAACTCAAGGCCGAAGCAGAGGCAATCGCCCGCCGCGCTGACCGGCGCATAGAGTCGGTGCTGCGGACAGAACGCGAATGGCTTATGCGCGGTCCCAAGGCCCGGGGAACAAAGGCCCGCGCCCGGGTCGATGCTATCAGGGCAATGATAAACCGCGAACGCCCCCGCGAAGAGGCCGGCTTCAGCTTCAGCTCAGCCGGACGGCGGCAGGGCGGTGTTGTTATGGAGCTCGAAGGCGTCAGCAAGTCCTGGCCCCAGCCGGACGGTACCAGCAAGACTGTCATAAAAAACCTTGATCTCACCTTCCGCAAGGGTCAAAAACTCGGTATCTTCGGAGACAACGGCACCGGTAAAACAACCCTTTTAAACATCCTTTCAGGCAATCTGGAACCGGACGAAGGAACCCGCCGCTGTGGCGACACCACAGCCATTGCCTACTATCATCAGAACCCCGACCTCGGCAACCCCGACGGCACCGTACTGGAATATATCCGCGAAGCCGCCGAGGTTATCGCAATGGCCGACGGCTCAACCGTGAGCGCCGCCCAGCTTCTGGAACGCTTCGGTTTTTCGGGCCGTGTCCAGTATTCTCCGGTTGCAGCCCTTTCCGGAGGCGAGCGCAAACGGGTCTACCTCGTTCGCCTTTTAATCTCAAACCCGAACTTCCTCATCCTTGACGAACCAACCAACGACTTTGACATCTTTACCCTGTCCGTGCTTGAGGACTTCCTTTCCGGCTGGCAGGGCTGCCTTGTTGTCGTCTCCCACGACCGCTACTTCATGGACCGTGTCACGGAAACACTTCTTGTCCTTGATGGAGCAGGCACAGTGCGCGACTTTCCCGGTTCGGCTTCAGACTGGATTTTGTGGAAGGAAAATGAAAAAGGGGACGAGTCAACCGGCGCGAACGATGCACGGGGGGGACAGAGCGGGTCGTCTGCGAAGGGGCCTTCCGCCGCATCCAGCGCGGGAGCGTCCAAACAGGGGGCAGGAAGCGCCGGTGAAACAAAGGCAGGTAGCGCAGGGGCACCCCGCCCGGTAAAACTGAGCTTCAAGGAACAAAAGGAATACGAAGCCATCGAAGGCGAAATTGAAAAGCTCGAAGAACGCAAGGCAGCTCTTGAAGCTGCCCTCTCAGGCGGCGAGACAGACCACCGCCGCCTTTCGGAGCTGGCCACCGAACTCGATCAAACTGGCAAAGACCTGGAAGCAAAATACGCACGCTGGGAATACCTGGCCGGCATTGCAGGAACCTGACGGCCGAATCTAGCAGGATGCTGACAAGCATCGAGTTTGTCAGCATCCTGCTAAATCCCTGGCAGTTCAGCACGCCGCAGATTTACCGTGCAGCATTCCACCGGCGTATCTTTTCTTCGGCAGGGCGGCGGTCGTAGCGGGCTTCTTCAAAGCTCACCTGACTTTCCCCGGTATCCCACAGCACATAATACGCGGGAAAAGACTCCATGCTGATCTCGGGCAATACGGCACCAGACGATGTATCCTCACCATCTTCGCCTTCAGGAGCGAAGGAACGAGGAAAGCCGACACTGCCCGGATTAACTATCATCGGAGGCTTATCAAGAGAAATCTTCCTCCCGCTTTCAGGAATCACTACCGCGTTTCCCGGATTCGCCTGAAACACCACAGCCTCATGGGTATGACCGGCAAAACAGACCGAAAGATTGTTGTCTGCAAGGTATGAAAGTGCATACAGGGTTTCATAGCCGCCGCGCAGGTAGCCGGTCAGGGGCTCAAGGGGCGAACCGTGTACCGCCAGCACACCGTCAAGAACGGTATGCGACCCGTCAAGACCGGCAAGCCAGTCGCGGTCGGTCTGATCAAGGGTACGATCGGTGCGGGCAAGGGCCTGGCGTGCCTCCTTGTTAAACCACTCAGCCGGCAAACGTCCGGTCAGGGCTGCGTCATGATTTCCCGCCAGCACATGAGCCCAGCTGCTTTTCACTGCAAGCTCCCGAAGGGTTTGGATACACCAGCCGGGATCGGCACCGTACCCGGTTGTATCTCCCAGGCATAAAAGGCCCTCCCAGCGGTCAGCGGCTGATTGAAGCACAGCCTCGAAGGCTTCGCGGTTGCCATGAATGTCGGAGACAACAAGAACGCGCATCAGTCCCTCCCGTTTTTCTTTCCTATACTATATAGTATGAAGTGTGAAAAAAACAGGCGAGCCGCGGCTTAAAACATTCCTGTCAGATATGGTCACGCCGGACCTTAAATTGCTCTCGGAAACCGAGAACTGCCTGCAGTACACTCCCGAATTCCAGGGACACGCAGAGCGTTTTCCCGTATGGCGGGCACGTCTGCTGGACCGCCGCACCGATTCAGCCGAGACCGCCGAAATCCGCTCAGAAATCATCGCCCTGCGGCGAGATATGCGGCTTGCAGGCTACGATCTGTCCCTGGGCCTGATGACACTGCGCGTAGACGGCTTCCGTAACGATGACTCAATGGCCGAAGGTTTTAGCCGGGTTGTGTTGTGTTTTCAGGGAGACTCTATCCTGTATCAGACCGGTTCGGATAATCACGTAGCCCTGTGGCGTCATCTGGAAGCCCTGCTGCTCCGCTCAGGCCGGCCCGCTACCGGCGAGGTACACTATCTGTGGTACCGCAAACGGCCGCGGGAACTTGTCCTGAGCGGGTCGGCAACCGAAAGCCGCGAAGCCCTTGAACGCCTCGCCCGCCGGGCAGAAGCAAACCCCCTCAAAATTCTTACCTCCCTTAAAAATCTGTAACAAATTCTGAATTTGACAAATCTCCAATCTGTCCCCTACACTGAAACAGTCCAGTTTAAAAAAACCGCCACTATGGCATCCATACCGAGGTTACCGGCATGAAACAATCGTCCATGGCCCGAAAAGCAACCCGTCAGTCAATACTGTCTTATTTTTATGTCCAGATCGCAACAGTCACCGGCAGCGAACTTTTTTCGCAATACTTCAACCCCACCCGTGATCTTGATCTTCAAGGCCGGATACGTCTGGCTCTCAACCCGAAACTGATCATCTTTGATATCCTGTTGTGCTGCATCGCGGCTGTTTTAATCACCTGGTATCTGCGCCCCTTGTGGAAAACCCTCAGCACCCCCGCTGCCGAACGCCACCCGAAAACCGAGGCACGGGCCAGAATGATCGCGGTACGCATTCCCTGGGTGCTGATACTGTACAACAGCATCATCTGGACCCTGGCTGTCTTCGCCTTCTATTACCTGAACGGAGGCTCTATGCCCTCAGGACTGCCTTTCAGCTGGGTACTTATGATCAAACTTTCTGTGTCTCTCATCGGTTCAGTTGTGAACGCATTCCTGATCGACGGATACCTTAAGGAAGCAAAACAACAGCTACAGATTCACCATCTAAAACCCCACGAACGGGATCTGTTCATCGAATTTAAGCCTATCCTCATTCCTGTTGTCGCAGGCTTGATTACGGTCACCCACATGGTCTACGTCCTTTGGTATTATGAAACAAAACCTGCCTCATGGCAGGGTCCCGGCTCCCCGGTCGCAAACGGCTTTCTGGCCGGCATCATACTGATAGCTGTCATCATCCTGATGACCCTGTTCTCCAAAAAACAGGACTCTACCCAATACCGCCTGCTTGATGAACAGATCCGTCATCTGGCCTCAAGCGAATCCTCGGATCTAAACCAAAAAGTAGCCATTCTCAACTTTGATGAAACCGGGCGCATCACCGAAAGCCTTAACGGTTATCTGGAAACCCTGCGAAACCTGGTGCACGGTGTACATACCGGATGTTCAGCGCTAAAAGAAAACGAAGCTGAACTGTCAGAAGCAATGAACGATGCCGAGCAGCGGCTCAACGGCATCAGAGAGGCAGTTGAAAAAACAAATCAGGTGATAAATCAGGAAACAGACGCAACCGGGGAATCAACCGATGCGGTCCGTACCATTTCCGGCAGCATCAGCGAGCTCAGGACGGCAGTCGCCCGGCAAAGCGACAGCGTTGCAAACTCAAGTGCCGGTATCGAAGAAATGATTGCGAATATCGGTGCCGTCACCACAAATGTCACGCGGGTAGGACGTACCTGCGAGGATCTTCTGACCGCAGCAGGACGGGGTAAAGAAAAAATAAGCCAGTCAAATACCATGATTACCCGGGTTGTCGAAGCATCGGGGGCGTTGATCGACGCAAACAAGATGATTGCGGCTATCGCCAGTCAGACAAACCTTCTGGCGATGAATGCCGCTATCGAAGCAGCCCATGCAGGAGAAGCCGGGGCAGGCTTTGCGGTGGTAGCCGACGAGATCCGCTCGCTTGCAGAAAAAAGCGCCCAGCAGTCCAAAAACGTGACCCAGCAGCTTAAACAGGTCCGCGAAGCAATCGACACTGCGGTTGCGTCGTCGAAAGAGGCTGCCAGCGGCTTTGACGAGGTTCTAAGCCTGATAGAAACAGTCACAACGATGGAAACAGAAAACAATCAGGCTCTTCAGGAACAAAAGACAGGCTCGGATCAGGTAGCATCAACACTTGCCGATATGCAACAAACAACCAGTATGGTTAACAGCGCCACCAACGAGCTGTCTCGCGATGCAGAAAAACTGGAAGATGCCATCTTGCGCCTGAAACAGTGTTCTGAAGCAGCCCGTGACGACATGGATGCAATCACTACAGAGATCAAGGCAATGACCGGCACCTTTGACAAGGTCAGCCACTTCAAGGAACGAAACAGCGCTACCTTCCAGCGTGTGGCCGGAGAAGTAAACCGTTTTGTCCTGTAACGGTAACCAAAAACCGCTTTATATGTGTTACAGTATATACGCAGTATTCCAGGGGAGGAAAAATCCATGAAACGCGACATCGGTACCATTATCATCGGTACCCTATTTCTGGCTGCCGGTATTCTTGTTGGCGGGAGCATGCTCGGCCTGTTTGACTTCACCGTAAGTCTTCGCGGCTGGTGGACGGTATTTATTATTGTACCGGCCCTTATCGCCATTATTCAGGGAGGATTCAGTCTGCCGCCGATGATAATCCTTACTGTCGGCGTCATTCTGCTGCTTGATGCCCAGGGTATCATTCCCGGCAGCTACAGCTGGCGTCTGATCTTACCGATCGTTCTTCTGCTGGTGGGTGTTCAGCTCCTGACGGGAACTATACGACGCCCCCCGCGCCCGGCAAATCCATCCGGAGGATCAACAGCCGATGAGGCATCCTCAGCATCAGGCGGAACCGGCTGGAAAACTGCCTCAGCTGTATTCGGCGGCCAGGATATCCAGTATCCCGACGAGGAATTTACCGGGGCCAGCTACAACGCAATGTTCGGCGGTTGCAGTATAAACCTGCGCAACGTCCGGGTTACGGATGGTGCAGTAATCAATGTTACCGCTCTTTTTGGCGGCATTGATCTGGTTATACCCGACAACGTCAAACTGATCGTTGAGGTAACCCCAATCCTTGGCGGAGTAGATTCAAAATATGTCTCTTCTCTGGATCCTCTTGCGCCCCGCCTGATCGTCAGAGGCACCGCAACGTTCGGCGGCATAGAAATCAAGTAAACCGGCTGGCAGTGTGCCGACAAATCGCAGGTTTGTCGGCACACTGCAAAACACCTCTGCAAAACCCGCCGGGGAACCTTTTGTGCAACAGAGATTTTCCGATCACAAAATGTTTCTGGACTTTTAACACTTAAAAAATTGACAATTTTTTACTATCCCCCTCATAATGAACCGTGGTTTATCCATATCTGTTCAGGAGGATATCTCGATGAAAAAACTTTTTTGGCTGATCTGTGTTGTTACAACGTTTTCCTTAGTAATCTCATGCAACAACTCAGGCTTGAATGCGCCAAGAGAAAACGTTTTCACACAAAACGTGCCGGCTCTCACCGAACGGGCACTGACCAAACCGGTTGGTCAGAACTATCCGTCTACCGGGTCAATGTCGCCTGTCAACCAGGCTTCCTGGGGAAGCGCCACCTGGGGACCGGGAGCTCATTATGTGAGCACCGAAGGTTCAAACCTGCGTATCGGTGTGTATTCAGCACATGCAACACGCATACTGCTTGAGGTCTATGCCGGACCCTGGGGCCAACAGGCTTCCTACGACTACTGGATGGTCAAGGGCAGCGATAACATCTGGCGCGCGGAGATAGCAACTGTTCCCGGCAAGGCCCTGTATGCTTTCCGCGCCTGGGGACCCAACTGGCCCTGGAACAGCGCCTGGCAGCGCGGAAACTCCAGCGCCGGCTTCATCAGCGATGTAGATACAGCGGGCAACCGTTTTAACCCCAACAAAGTCCTGTACGATCCGTATGCAAAAGAAATAAGCCATGACCGCGAATTCCCGGCAATGACAGCAGCAGGATTTGATGCCCGTCTGTATGCTTCAGGCTCTACCCTGTACAAGGGTACCGCCCAGCGCAATCTGGATTCTGCCCAGTGGGCTCCAAAGTCTGTTGCTCTTAAAGACACCACACCAACCGGCACCCGCAGCCAGATACCGCAAAAGGATGCAGCCATCTATGAAGCGCATGTCCGCGGCATCACCCAGCATCCTTCAAGCGCAAATCTTGCGCAGATTGTTGCCGGTATACCCGGTTTTGAAAATGTACTATCCGTTCCGGATGAATACCGGGGAACCTACAAGGGCGCTGCCTATCTTGCCCCCTACCTGAAAGCCCTGGGAATCAACACTCTCGAACTGCTTCCGGTACATGAAACCGCAAACGACAACAATCCGGAAACATCTTCGGGCGGTAACTACTGGGGTTACATGACCTACGGCTACTTCGCCCCGGACCGCCGCTATTCCTACGACAAGAGTCTCGGCGGGCCGACCCGCGAGTTCAAACAAATGGTCAAAGCCTTCCATGACGCTGGAATTGAAGTCTACCTTGACGTTGTATACAACCACACCGGCGAGGGCGGGACCTGGGATGCGGCAAAACAGGTTGCCGAACTCACCAGTTTCCGGGGTCTGGACAACCAGACCTGGTATGCCCTGGTCGACGGAAACCGTGCCAGCTACTGGGAATCAACCGGCTGCGGAAACAACGTCAACACCGGTCATCCTGCTGTCCGCCAGATGATTCTTGACAGTCTCAAGTACTGGATCACGGATATGGGGGTCGACGGTTTCCGCTTTGATCTGGCCACTGTACTCGGACGCGATTCCAGCCCGAACTATCATTATAATCCCAATGCGCAACTCCTGGTGGATATTGCAAATCTTGCCAACCAGTATAATGTAGAGATGATCGCCGAAGCCTGGGACATCAATGTCTACGGTGTCGGCACCTTCCCTAACCGCTGGGGAGAATGGAACGGCCGCTACCGTGATGCCAGCCGCCGCTTCCTGCGCGGCGACACATCCGGAGCAGGCGGACTCAGTTATGCTGACGCATTCTTCGGCGATTTCAACAACTTCGCCGATCAGGGCGGACCTTCCAAAACCGTAAACTTTTTGGTAGCTCATGACGGCTTCACCCTTGCTGATCTTGTAAGCTACAACACAAAAACCAATACCGCCCGGTCCTGGCCCTTCGGCCCGTCTGACGGCGGCAGCGACAACAATGACAGCTGGGGCTCTGACGGCAATCAGTCATTGCGGCGCCAACGGTTCCGCAACATGATGGTCTGGCAAATCTTCAGCCGGGGCGTGCCGATGCTGGTTTACGGTGATGAGTTTGCACGGACACAGAACGGCAACAACAATCCATACAACATCGACTCAATTGCAACCTGGAGCAACTACAACATGATCGCAAGCGACTCGCCGCACACTGTTTCCACCGGGGCAGCAGGCGAGGCGTATCACAACAACTTCGGCACAGATGGAAATCCCGACGGGAAAAACGCAGCCTTTATCTTTACATCAAAGCTTCTGAACCTGCGCAAAGCTTCTCCGGCCCTGCGGCAGGACACCTATAACATGCCTATAGCCTTTACAAAGGCAGACGGCTCAGCCGGATTCAGCAGCTGGTCCGACCGGGCAGTCCGTATTCACATGGACGGTTCGGCCGTAGGCGACAGCGACTATCTGCTGTTTGTAAACATGTGGACCAGCCAGGTTTCCTTTACGGCACCCGCACCGGATGCAGGAATGAAATGGGTACGCATTGCAGACACCGCGTCCTGGGCAGAGGCTAACAACAATTGGTGGGACCCGGCAACCGCATGGACCCTGTCCGGCAGCTACGGGGTAAACCCCTGGTCCATCGTAGTGTTCAAGGCTGTCCCGATCAATTCCCAGCCTTCAGGCGACGCGAATCTTTCATCCCTGTCACTGAGCGCAGGAGCAATAACCCCTGCTTTTACAGCAGCAGGAACAAACTATAGTCTGTCAACGACTGCGTCAGCTACTACTCTTACTGCAACCCGTTCGCACAGCGGAGCAGCTCTTGCATGGCGCACAGGGACCAATGCATGGCAAAACCTGACCAGCGGAACCGCTAGCGCGAGCGTAAGCCTCCCTGTCGGAAGTACAACATTCCAGGTCCGGGTAACTGCCGAGAACGGTACGGTGAAAACCTACACGGTAAGCGTAACCCGAACACAAACGCAGGGGCTTGCAAACGGTGCGCTTCGAATCATCATGAAAAGCGGCTCCAACAGCGAAAACGTCAAATTCCCTGGCGACTTCAACAGCTGGAATATCAACACAACTCACGGTATTTCGCTAACGCCGAATACAAGCAAAACACTTGATATTGCCAATGCGGTAACGCAGGCAGCACTGAATCAGGGGAATTCAACAACAGCTCTTGAACTGCAGGTCATCAATGCAGGCGGTTCCTGGGCAAATGCCTGGTGGTTCAATACCTGGACCCGCGTTGGCTGTACCCTCGGGGACAACAAACAGATCTTTAT
This sequence comes from uncultured Treponema sp., assembly GCA_964641135.1. GTDB lineage: Bacteria > Spirochaetota > Spirochaetia > Treponematales > Treponemataceae > Teretinema. Next base: position 42,813 of record CAZXJV010000012.1, read on the forward strand.
ACCGGCAACGGCCAATGACGTAGTTACCCTGACCATTGATGTTGCCGCCCGCACCCTTACCGCCCAGGTGGAATACCGGCAATAAGTATAAACTGCTATCAATATTGTTGGTACGGCTGTCAGAATCACCCCTGACAGCCTTTTTTTTTCCATCCTCACGCAGTCAAGTGCGCCGCAAACCAGCCATTCCCCGGTTGTCCCTTCGGATTCACCTCCCCCGTCCTGAAGTTCACAATCGGAGGGTTCTTTTTTC
>CAZXJV010000013.1:0-42495 GCA_964641135.1 uncultured Treponema sp.
CTGTTTCCGGTCAGGTTGGAACAAAAAAAAGTACTGGAACTTCGGTTCGCCGAGAAGCTGAAACTATTGCGCAGTTATGGCTCCGGGACGGGAAGCCTCGGACATCCAAAGAGTCATACGAAACCTTCGTTGATTTTCTTGATCATTTTTGGGATTTTGATAACTCCCGTCATTTCAAGGAATTGGTAACGATGGGAAAAAGCGTAAGCAGGCGGCATGCGAATGACATGCGGAATGTGGTAAGCCGGCATCTTGTAAAGATACCCCTGGAATAAGGGGGATAATGAGGCATAATACAGGGTTCTAAAATGCTTTTGTTGTTTATACTGGGAGTATAAATTATATTGACAATTGTAAATTAGTATACGATACTTACAGCAAGGGGTGATTTCTGGAAGTCAATTTCATCAATAAAGATATTGAAGAGCTCTATCTAACGGGTGCGTCAAAAAAATACAAGAAAGTACCTTTGGAGGTTGTACGCAAACTACCTAGAGCTGTTGATGTATTGGTACAGAGCAAGATCATAACCGATATCTGGCAGTTGCCTGCATATCGATTTGAGCGCCTGAAAGGTTTCTCTAACCGGTATTCGATGAGGTTGAATTTAAAATGGCGGCTGGAAATGGAAATTGAATGGAAGGATGATACCTGTACCGTCGGAATCATCGGGATAGATGATCTTTCCCCTCACTATGGAGACTAATATGAGCATAGAACTTAGGCCTTTTTATAATCCCGGACCAGGCGATATTATTCAAGATTCTCTCGATGCTCTTGGTTGGCATCAGGAAGATTTAGCAGAGTTGACCGGCCTTACTCTTCAAACAATCAATAAACTCATAAAGAACAAGCAGTCGATTACTGTAGAAACCGCGAAACTTCTGGCTAAGGCGTTTAATACTTCCGCCGAATTGTGGTTAAACCTTGATACTGTGCACCAGCTGCGAAAACACAAGGATGGTGAAAAAGAGAAATTAACCGCGAGGAAGGCGAAACTCAGAAAATATATACCGCTTGCCGAAATGCGAAAAAAGGGCTGGTTGTTATATGAAAATGATTATGAAGGCCTTACCAAAGAATGTCAGCGCTTGTTCGGTAGCAATGATATCGTGGAGGAAGTGTTTGAATCAGCACAATCGTACTGTGCCCGTCGAGGCAAGTCTGACGAGAACTGTACCGACTGGTACAGCAAAACCTGGTTTTTGATAGCCCGTGAGCATGCTCATTCGGTTATCTTGCCTCCTTTCAACAAAAAGAGGCTGGAAGAACTGGTTAACACACTTGCTTCATACACAACGAAAAATGATGGAGTTTCCACTGTTCTCAAAGATTTGAATCGCATTGGTGTTGGTTTTTTTGTGTTAAGTCATCTTCAAAAAACGTATCTTGATGGTGCTTCTTTCTTTACCGGGAAGAATCCGTTTATCGTTTTTACTGGTCGCTATGATCGGATAGACAATTTCTGGTTTACCCTTGGGCATGAACTTGCTCATGTACTGAAACATTTACAACCTGACGGCACTCCGATCTTGGATAATCTTGATAATGATGGCGATTCTGAAATGGAAGCAGAGGCTGATTCTTTGGCGGGGCAGTGGCTTTGCACAGACAAAATAATTACAGAGGGCCGGAAAATCGGAAAATACCTTACTGCAGATCGTCTCGTTAAATTGAGCGAAACGGTCGGAGTATCCATTCCTGTTGCAGTCGGGATTCTACAGCATAAAGGCATCCTTGAATGGCGACAATTTACCAAATACCGGGAAACCGTGCTGGACAAGATTCCTGCAGACTATATAAAAGGTTAACAGGCTGCCGAGCAGTTCGGCACTTTCAGCAGCCAACTACTTAATCAAGAATCTTTACTACTGGCCTTTTATGTCCGGTAATTTCAGCTTGACAACCCACCTGGTCTGCCCGAAGCTTGATAGAGAGGGTATCTGGAGTCAGGAGGTTCCCATGCCGGTCAACCGTTGGCGCATGCTTTTTATGGCTGTTCTGATACTTGCAGCTGTCCTGCTTGTACTGCTGTTAGTGCTGCGTTTGACCACCTATCATCCGAAGGCGATCCAGAATGAACCCGTCCGCAGTCGGGGTACCGCTCCTGAACTGCAGGCTGGCCAGCGGCTGAAGGTGCTCAACTGGAATGTCCAATTTATGGCAGGAAAGAACTACGTGTTCTTTTTTGACGAGTGGGATGGATCCGGACCCGACAAGCGTCCCGCCAGAAATGACATCGAAGCGACCTGGGTCGAAGTGCTCAGGGTCATCAAGGATGAAGACCCTGATGTGCTTATCCTGCAGGAGCTCCATGTCGGCTCAGTCAGTACCGACCGCGAAGATCAGGTACAGCGTCTGGTCGACAGCCTGCCGCCGGAATATGCCTGTTGGACCTCGGCCTGGTACTGGAAGGCTTCTTTTGTTCCGCACCCAAAGATCATGGGAAGCGCAGGGATGAAGCTGGTAATACTTTCCAAATACAAGATTGACTCGGCTATCCGCTACCAGCTGCCGTTGATGCCCAACGACCCGCTTACCCGCCAGTTCAACTTCAAGCGCGCAGTTCTGGAAGCAAGGCTGCCGGTGCAGGGCGGAAATGAGTTATCACTTATGAATATACACATGGACGCTTTTGCCCGGGGTTCGGATACTATGGAGCGGCAAGTCGACTACGTCGTCCGACTTCTCGGTGAAACCGAAAAAGCCGGCCGCAGTTTTGTCATTACCGGGGACTTCAATTTGGTGCCTCCCGGTCTGTCCTACAACCGCCTGCCGGACAACGAAAAACCAATGTTCAAACCCCAAACAGAAATCAGCCGTCTGTACGAACGCTGGTCCGGGTACCCCACACTCGAACAGGCCGACGGACCTGATCGTCAAAAGTACCTGACACATTTTCCCAACATCAGCAAGCAGCCAGACCGCATACTGGATTACTTCTTTGTATCGCCCGGTCTGCACATAAACGATTTTTACGTCCGCCAACACGATACCCTGCATATTTCGGATCATTTTCCCTTGCTGCTTGATATCCGGCTGCCGGGTATTGAGGAGTAAGGATCAATATCGATTCGGATATGGCCCCGTATGTACGCGAACGGGATTGGCCTGCCGGGGTAGAAATAACTGAGCTCGATGACGTGCTCTATTGAAACCTTCGGATCTCATGTTGAGGGTATACGGCCCCCTGTTCCAAGGGGGATTTGAGTTTCCTGAAATTGTTATGGTACTCCTCCTGACTATCTTTCAATGCCGAGCCGATCAAGCCAGTCATCAACATCAAATCCGTTTTCTTCGGCCAGGGAAAAATAGTAATCATGATTCTCATCGTCGTTTTCCGGTTCAATGTCCCCCTGAATCATCATGATGCCGATTGTCGCAGCGGCTTTTCCGTGACCCTGTTCCGCAGCGGCCTTATACCACCTGAATGATTCACTCAGATCACGATCGACGCCTTTGCCGGTTGCATAGGAGGTAGACACCTTCCTGTTTGAGCGCTCCCGGGCTGTCCGCAGCTGGGAGGTAAGTCAGGTAAACGAATTTCTCCAGCAGCTTGAGAATTTCAGCGGATTGTTTTTTGGTACAACCAATAATGATACCGGTCTTGATGATGCAGTGTTTCGCCGCTTCTGCCTGAAGGTTGAATTCCTGCCGGCAACTTTGGAGCAACGCAGCAAGCTGTTTGAGTTTTTCTTTCCGGAGCATGAGCTTCGCAGGCAGGATCTGGTGCGTTTACAATCGCTTCCGGTTTTAGTTCCCGGCGACTTTGCTGTCGCTGCACGGCAGGCCCGCTATGCGGATTCAGTTGATGCCACCTGTCTTCTTGATATGCTGGAGGGGGAGACACAGGGGCGTGTCTCCCCCTATGTCGGGTTTAAGGGAGCTGCCGGCTGAGGTGTGCAGCCTGTTAACACGCGCGGTAGGGTATGAAAAAAATGCAGCTTTTTGAAATTGAACTGGAAGTCATGGCACTGCATAAAAAAATTCTTTCTGCCTGTGCAGATAGTGGAATGGCGGCCGGCTTGTATCAGGGTATTCATCTGTATACCTCGCAGGTGAGGCTGCATCCTGATATTGTTCTTCTGGGCTACAATCCCCGCTGGCGGTACCCGCCGATAAATCAGCAGCCGTTGTGCATTGTGGATCAGTATTCTGTCCGCGAGCAACGGATGTTGAACAGGAAAACCTTTATGAGTGCTTTATTTGAATCATTACACACCTATGATGTCATGGAAGCCCTGTTTGATGCTGTGTGCATAAACTGTTATCCGTTTATCGCAGACACTCCCGGCCATATTGAAGAGTTGCTTTTAGGGTTGAAGGAGAACGTTGACCCTGATCTGGAGCGGAAGCTCTCTGACATGCTGTATGCCCTGATTGGCGCTTTTCATCCCCGGCTCATTATCTGCAAGACACGGCGGGCTTTTGATCATCTGGCTGGATGTTTTGCTGTTCAGGAGGTGATTTGCTCCGATCTTGGAACCCGTTTATACACTGTGCTCGATGATGTTACCGTTGTCTTTTTCCCGCGGTCTGAGTCCGGGCATTTTTGTGCTCCGGATGAGATTGACCAGGTTCTGGCGAAACTGGTTATCTCCGCTATTTAATAATTCGCCCCTACGTAAACAGTAAACGACTGAGGCTCTTTCAAAACTCGGGGAGTTTTGAAAGAGCTACCATAGATGTAGGTGGAGAATTTTGACAAGTTGTTTAAACTGCTATCAATACTGTTGTTTTTCTACTGCAACCACTTTTCTAGATAATCACCGGCCCCGCCCTGTTAGTTGACACAAACATGGATGTTTTATACTATTATGCTTGACAAAGAATGCCTTGTTTGTCGGAATAGGCGCAATGCTGCGTTTCTCCGGCTGCAGGGTTGAGGGTTGTTCCCTGTGTAAAAACACTGCGGAATAACCCGAAAATACACGACTATCAGGTCACAGAAGGAGTCCGCTGATGAGCGACGCACTGAAGAAGATGGTGTTGCCGGAAGAGTTACAGAAGGTCCTTGCCAAGGGCATGAAGGTAACTATTCCCGAGACCCGCAACGAGCTTTTGGAAATGGCAATGGGCGGTAAAGATTGCTCGCTGTTTGACGTTGCCTATGATGTTCCCGGCAAAGGCCGCGTTGTGGAAGCAACTGTTGCCCGCTGTAAAAATGGTGCGGTAATCAACTACCCCGACATCTATATGCGTCGCCGTGACCCCGACTGTATGCTTATCGCAGATAAAAAGCCTACCGACAAGGCAAAATACTCCGACCGTTACGGTGCGGACTTTGCCCCCTTGCGCGAAAAAAGCTTTGAGTGGCTGGCCGGTCAGGACCTGCTGCTTTTGCCCTTTACAGCCGGTCTTGATGATATGGGTTGCCCCGCACTGCTGGTTGCCCCTGCAAACGCAGGCTTCTTTGCAGGCGGACTTTCCGACCTGCAGGGCTTTGTTCCCGCCAGTTCAATTCCCGATGGCTACAAGCCCCGTGCCATCATCTACCTGGCACCTGTTTTCCGCCATACACACTTTGACGGCAAGCAGATGGTAGTACACAACCGCACCGAGAACATGTATGAAATGTTCTCGTACAACCTGTATCCCGGACCGAGTGCCAAAAAGGGTGTATACGGCATCCTCCTCGACATCGGTGAAAAAGAAGGCTGGGTAACCGCTCACGGTTCAACCGTTATGGTTATTACCCCCTATGACAACGTCATCACCATCATGCACGAAGGTGCTTCCGGCGGCGGAAAGAGCGAAATGATCGAACAAGCTCACCGCGAAATGGACGGAAAGCTTCTGCTGTGTACAGACCTTAAAACCAGGCACAAGAAATACCTTGAAATCATTGATCCGTGCGAACTGAAGCCCGTTACCGACGACATGGCTTTGTGTCATCCTGCCCTGCAGAACAACAGCGGCAAGCTCGTTGTAAAGGACGCCGAGGCCGGCTGGTTCCTGCGCACCAACCACATCACCAAGTACGGCACCGACCCCTTCCTGGAGTCCCTGTGCATCCACCCCAAAGAGCCGCTTATCTTCCTTAACTACGATACTCTGCCCGGTTCAACCAGCCTTCTGTGGGAGCACATCATGGATGCCCCCGGCAAGCCCTGTCCGAACCCGCGCGTTGTAATGCCCCGCCATCTGGTACCGGAGATTGTCAATGACCCGGTCGAGGTAGATATCCGCAGCTTTGGTGTACGCACACCTCCCTGTTCTAAAGAGCACCCGACTTACGGTATCATCGGTCTGTTGCACATTCTTCCCCCGGCCCTGGGCTGGCTGTGGCGGCTTGTTGCTCCCCGCGGACATGACAACCCCAGTATCACCGATACCGAGGGCATGAGCAGCGAGGGCGTCGGATCCTACTGGCCCTTCGCGACCGGAAAACGTGTTGATCAGGCAAACCTGCTGCTCAAGCAGATAGTTAATTTCCCGAACACCCGGTACATCCTTCTGCCGAACCAGAACATCGGTAACTATAAGGTTGGCTTTGTTCCCCAGTGGGTTGCCCGTGAGTATCTTGCCCGCCGCGGAAGCGCCAAGTTCCAGCCGCATCAGCTGTCCGAGTCACGCTGCCCGCTTCTGGGCTATGCGCTGAACAGCCTCAAGGTTGACGGAGAGTTCATCCCCGAAGATCTGCTGCAGGTAAACCTGCAGGATGCTGTCGGAAATGAAGGCTACGATGCCGGTGCTGCCATCCTGACCAGCTTCTTCAAAAAAGAGCTGGCCAAGTTCCAGTCACCCGATCTTGATCCGCTGGGCCAGAAGATCATCGAGGCTGCCATGAACGGCGCCACCCTCGAGGACTACGTCAAGCTCATTCCCATGAAGCAGTAAAAAAATCGTTGTGTTTTCCCCGCGGCCGCAAACCGGCCGTGCAGGAAATACACAAAAATGCGGTTCCTGATACAAACACATCGGTGTTTTATCAGGAACCGCTTTTTTTTTGCCCGTTTTTGGCAAAAGCCTGTTAAAATGATTGTACAGGCGTTCGATACGCATTGGAGCGGTACGCAAACCGGACCGCTTTTAAAAATCTTTGACCACGAAAGAGGTGATTAATATGGTACTTGTCATGTTTGGCGCACCCGGAGTAGGCAAGGGAAGCCAGGCGAGCATTCTTTCCAGAACGCTCACTATTCCCCATATCTCGACAGGGGATCTGCTGCGCGAAAATGTAGCTAAGGGAACCGAATTGGGAAACAAGGCAAAGGGCTACATGGACTCAGGCGCCCTGGTGCCCGATGACATTACCATCGGATTGTTTCAGGAGCGCATCCGCCGGGATGACTGCAAAAACGGCTTTATCCTTGACGGATTCCCCCGCACCCTTTCACAGGCTGAATACCTGGATGCCATGCTCAAGGCAGAGTCCATCCCGATAGATGCCGTAGTAAACATCAGCCTTGACGATGAAGCAATCGTTGCCCGTCTGTGCGGCCGCCGCGTCTGCCCTGCCTGCAACGAGGTTTACCACATCCTGTATAACAAGCCTTCCAAAGACGGCGTCTGCGACAAATGCGGCGGCGATTTAATCCAGCGCGTTGACGACTCGGAAGCGACAATCCGCAACCGTCTTAAGGTTTACCACGCCCAGACCCAATCCCTTTTGGCCTATTACCGGAGCACCCGCAACGTAGTCGATGTTGCCAGTCAGGAAGAAATCACTGATACCACAAAGCAGATGTTCGGCCTTCTCAACCTGGAATACAAGGGCTGATTCTAACCCGGGGCACCTGTCCCGGGTTTTTTATTCTGTACCGTCCTGGCAGGGGATATCGGAATCTGTATAGCGTGCGTTTTCGGCGTCAAAAGGTTTGGTGCACACACAGGCAGTACCGCCGTTTACCATGCATTCAGTATCGTAATATTCCATAACTTTCCTCCTATGTATAAAAAGTACGGTATTTAGACTGCATCGGCAAGAAAAAAGTTGCATCCGTATAACATTCTGGGGGGGGGTATGGGTCTATCCTTATAAGGAGGATTATAGAACTATGACTTTTGTTTCATGGTGTATTGCAGTTCTGGAAAGGCATTCGTTTATTCCTGCTTTGGTAACGGTCGTGTCACTCACGCTTTTTGCCGCTTCGCTGGTTTTCTTGCCCGCGCTGGCCGCCTGCATTCCGGAGGACTACTTTTTACCTAAACAGCTCAGGCGGCCGCGGCCGGTCAGGGTTTTTTTCGGGCCGGCCCGGATTGCAGCCCTGGTGTTTAAAAATCTTTTAGGGCTGTTCCTGCTTGGTGCCGGTATCGTGATGCTTTTAACTCCCGGGCAGGGGTTGCTGACTATACTGTTCAGCCTGTTCGTGCTCAATTTTCCGGGAAAACGCCGCCTGGAGCTTGCCCTGATCCGCCGGCCTGCCCTGTACCGGGCGGTAAATGCCCTGCGCCGCCTGCGCGGCAAACCGCCGCTGCAGCTCCCGGATTGAGGTACGGCCAGGGCGTGCTGACGTCCGGCGAACGTAAAATCGCGTGCCCCTTTCTTGACCCGTGCTTTTTCCGCCCTTACACTTACTGTGACTCGTTTTGTCTTGACAAACGGGGAACCCCATGTGCCCGGCACGTTTTTTTTAGATGCCGGGAAGGAGTACCTGATGAAGCCTGGATTTATACGTTTTAGCGCGCGTTCTGCGGGCGTGTGGTTTGTATGTATAGCTTTTTGTGCGGTGTTTGCAGTGGTTCTGACCGGATGCCCGGGGGCAACGACTGCAAAACGGCCGGTAGTTCCGATCGGTCCGACGAATCCGTATCCGATAAACCCGGTGGAGCCGGAAAATCCGAATGATGGTGAAGAGCCGGACGCCGAGCCCGGCAAGCTGATCGTGCAGGGACGCAGCGGGCATGTGCTGCTGGTGTGGGTTGATGAGCGGGACGATGAGGATAGCTGGATTGTTCAAAAATCAACTTCTGCTGATTTTTCGAATCCTGTTGTGTTAATAAAAGATGCAGACAGCGAACGTCATGAACATGAACTATCTGTGTACAGCAGTGAAGACAGAACAACGGTGCGCTGGTGGTACCGGGTAGCTCCCAGAAAAGCCGGTGTGATGATTGGTCCCTGGATGGCCGCAGGGCCGGTGAATCCGGTGGGCCGGGTGCATCCCCGTACGCCGGGGGCCACGTTCGCTCCTGTTGATCTGAATGGTGATGATCCCGGTTTTGGCTGGACTGATGCGACCTGGGGCCTTGGTGCCCGATACACAGCCGGTGCAGGAAGCGATGTTACCTTCGGTGTGTACTCAAGCGCGGCAGAGCGTGTTTTGCTGGAATTGTACAGCCAGGCCCTTCCCGGAGTGCCTGTTGCAGCTTCGGCTATAACCTGGGTACGGCAGGATTACTGGCTTGAAAAGGGCGAGAACAATATCTGGCGTGCACAGCTTTCCAATGTGCCTGAGGGTACCTATTATACCTTCCGTGTCTGGGGGCCCGGCTGGGACTGGACACCGGAGTGGACACGCGGGAATTCCGACAAGGGTTTTGTTTCCGATATAGCGACTGCTTACGGCCGATCCGGGCACCGCTTTAACCCCAATAAGACCGTATTTGACCCTTATACCTATGAAATTTCACACGACAAGGAAAACCCCTATCTTATCAGCCTGGGTTTGAACGGTCATATCTATGCTACCGGTCCCGGTGTGCATAACTTTGGAGCCCACGGCGGTTCGATGCCGCGCCGGAACTTTGATAACGGTATATTTGCTCCCAAGGGTATTATTCTGTACAGCCCTTCACTTGGTTCTATCGGTGCACGGCCGAACCTTCCGCAGGAAGATCTGATAGTCATGGAAACCCATGTGCGGGGATTGACCAGGCACGATTCAGCCGGGAGTCTTGCGAGTATTTTGAGCGGGTTTGACGGCTTTGACGGTGTGCAGAACATTCCCGAATCCAAGCGCGGTACCTACGCCGGTGCTGCACTGATGGCGCCGTATCTTAAGGGATTGGGCTTTACCGCAATTGAGCTTCTGCCGGTGCATGAAACCGCCAATGACGACAATACCGAGGGAGTCTGGAGTGCAACGACGCCGGGGCAGGTTCCGGGAAATTTCTGGGGCTATATGACCTACGGCTTTTTTGCCCCCGACCGGCGTTATTCTTCGGACAAAACCGCAGGCGGGCCTACCCGCGAGTTCCGCGATATGGTGAATGCCTTCCATGCCGAGGGTATCGAGGTGATTCTTGATGTGGTATATAACCACACCGGCGAGGGCGGTTCCTGGGGAGATTCTACCCTGGATCAGCGGCAAACCGCGGAGATGAGCAGTTTTAAGGGCTTTGACAACGAGCAGTACTACATGCTGACCGGATCGGGTGCATCGGCCGGGCATTATTACATGAACTATTCGGGTACCGGCAACGTTATGGATGTGCGTAATCAGATAGTTCAGGATCTGGTGATCGACTCGCTTACGTACTGGATAGACGAGATGGGCGCAAGCGGATTCCGCTTTGACCTTGCCTATATTCTGGGACGTACCGCAGCTGATTACGGCTTTCAGGGCGGTGCCAGTCCCTTGCTAAACAGCATCCGGGCTTTGGGTAACACAAAAAACGCAAAGATGATTGCGGAGGCCTGGGACCTGGGCGGTTATGGTGTGGGCGGGTTCCCCTCCGGAAGCGGTGTGGGCGACTGGGCAGAGTGGAATGACAAATTCCGCGACCCCTTGCGTGACTGGATACGCCGCACCGGCGGCGGTTTTACATCGGCATTTGCCGGTTCATCAAGCACCTTTCCGACCGGACCGCATAAAACAGTCAACTTTATTGTAGCCCATGACGGTTTTACGATGATGGATCTGGTTTCATACAACATGAATAGCGGTTCCGAACGCGATGCCATAAACCTTGGCCTGCGCTATCCGTTCGGACCTTCGGACGGGGGAAAGGACAACAACCGTTCATGGGACCACGGCGGGGACACTGCCCTGCGCCGGCAGCAGATGCGCAACCTGTGGACCATGCTGATGCTGGCACGGGGTGTTCCGATGACAGTGTACGGTGACGAGTTCGGCCGCACCCAGAACGGCAACAATAATCCTTACAAGATTGACACAGTTGCCACCTGGAATAACTACAACATGTTGAGTACCAATACTCCGCATACGGTTGCGACCGGAACCAGCGGTCCGGGGTATCACAACAATTACGGCACCGATACAGGTCCTGCAGGCAAAAATGCCTTTTTCAGCTTCGCACGATATTTGACGCGGTTGCGCAGGGATTCAGCGGGACTTAAGTCCCGCACCCATGGCGGGGATTTTACCCTGAGCGGTCCCAAGGGTACCTGGGTTGATGAGTGGGCCTTCCGCACCAGCATTAACGGCGGCGGTACGGTCAGTGAGGGAATTTTCCTGGTTATGGCTAACAGCAATAACTTTGCGGTTAATTTTGACCTGTGGGACCCGGGCTCTCTGTTTGAATGGCGGCGCATCATTAATACTGATAGTGGTCATGAAGCAAATGCCAATGTGTGGCCGCTGGAGGGGACAACCCAGTCTTTCACTACAGCCTCTGCAGATTACAGTGTACCGGCCCGAAGTATCATCGTGTTCCAGAAGGCCTACCGCAGTGATATTACGCCGGCTTCGCTTGCAGGGGCCGTTACTGCTCTTACCCGGCCTGCGCTGGGAGATACCGGCCTTATGTTGCCTGAGGTTCCTGCCGGTTTTACGATCGGGGTGCAGACTTCCAGTGCCCCCGGAGTTATAGCCCTGAGCGGAGTTATTACACCGCCTGTGGCAACCACGGTAGTAAACGTTACCCTGCGTGTTACCAAAACAGAAGGCGGGGCTACTGCCGATACAGTAAGTCTTGCGGTTCTTGTTCCCGGCACCGGAAGCGGAACACCAACGATTACCCGGCTACGTACTAACTACAACACAAACTTTGGTGAGGATATCTTTGTCCTGTATCGTATCAGGGATGGAGTACATACTGTACAGGACTGGACAACGGCTTCGGCCGTCTGGGCGGGCGGCGGCACACAGGGCGGTAACGAATATAACTGGGAGCTGGCAGTAAGCTACTCCGGGGCTGCCACCCAGATAGACTGGAAAGCTTTTATGCGGAAGTCGGGTGCTTCTGACTCCTGGATGCCTGACCCTGACCGGACCAGCGGCTTTGGTCAGAGCCATTTTTCGGCCTGGAATAACAGCGTGAATCACTATGAGTGAACTTGCCAACTGCAATAAACATTCTCTTTTCGGCGGTTTTAGTGTTGCGGACATTGAGCGGGTGGAGCCTCTGTTTGACCTGCGCTCGTTCAATGAAGGCGCTCCGCTTTTTGATCAGGGGCAGCCGGTGGATTCCATTTATTTTTTGCTGCGCGGGTCGGTGAGGGTGAGCAGGGGCGGGGAGGAGCTGATCGTTTTTCGGGCGGGCGATTCCTTCGGGGAGATGGAGATGCTGGATACAAAGCCCGCAGCGGCGACAGTGACTGCCCTTGAGGAGGTGCGTACTGCCTGCCTGGGACACAAGGGCCTTTATGACCTGTACAAGCTGGACACCAAGCTCTATTCCATTTTTATGATGAACCTGGCCCGCGACCTGGCGCGCCGTTTGCGGCGCATGGACGAGCTGATGGTTCCGGGCCGCGAGTAGGCGCTTGCAGGAAATCTGCTTTGCGGACTGGTTTACCTGTCCTTGACTTGCAGGTTGTGCTATTGTACAATTGTACTATGGATATAATTGTAGATGCATCGGCTATTCTTGCTGTCCTCCTGAATGAGCCGCAAAAAGATCGCATTCTGGAATTGACAAGGGGGGTGGAATTCATTGCTCCCTCATGTATCGAGTATGAGATCGGAAATGCGGTTTCTGCTCTTTTTAGGCGCAAGCTCCTTGATATCTCCGACGGAATACTGGTCTGGCATGCCTATAACAAGGTGCCCATAAGACAGCTTGCGCCCGATTTTCATGAGTCCCTCATCATTGCAGGGACAGAAGGCTTGTACGCCTACGATGCATACTACCTGGCGCTTGCAGGAAATCTGCGCCTTCCGTTATTGACACTGGATGCCGGACTGAAGGCCGCAGCATCCAGGCGCGGCGTAACCTGTTTGGAGGTGTGAAATGCTGGTAACGACCTATTCCGAAGCCCGCAAAACCTTTGCGGCTATGCTTGACCGCGCCAGGGCTGACGGTGCAGTGCTAATAAAACGTGCGGACGGTACGCTGTTCCGCCTTTCACCGGAACGCTCGCCTCTTTCTCCCTTCGATGGAGTTGAAACCACAGTGCAGCTCCCTCCCGGCGCACTTGCATCCGCTCTTGCGCAGGCTAAAGAAGACGCCGCCAGTCGTCTGATAGGCACTCCGGAGTGTTGATAGGGTCCCGGTCGTCTGTCCGGTAATCCGGATGGCCTGACGCAGGCCCGGGCAGGCCCACGCAGGATCCCGGACAGGCCCGCGCAGGCCCTCGCAGGCCCTCGCAGGCTTGTTTCCTGCCTGTAATTCTGTGTACTTGTTTGATTTTATACCTTATAGGGTTTGTTTTTGAAAAATACCCTAAAGGGTATGTTGACAGATAATACCTTGAAGGGTATATTTTTACCATGGACTTCCCTCTTTTAATACCGGCGCAGCTGGGTATTGCCCTGAGATCGCGGCGTAAGGCTCTGGGCCTGACGCAGGCCCAGGCAGGATCCCGGGTAGGCCTGCTGCCTAAAACCGTTTCTGCACTGGAAAACCATCCGGAGCGTGCAGGCCTGGACAGTCTGTACAAGCTGATCTCTGCTCTTGAGCTTGAGCTCTATCTATCGCCGCGTCCGCCCGCTTCCGAGCGCGAAGGGGAATGGTAGGATTTACCTCCTTTCTTCCTGAAATACATTGTTTTTCAAAAAAATTGTTCCACTCTTCTTGACAATACAACAAAACATTGTTACGTTACCTATGTAACAAAACATTGTTACATAGGAGGTGTGTAATGGAGCTGATTTCCAAGAAAGAGCTTCTGGCACAGACCGGTATTTCGTACGGACAGCTGTACCGCTGGAAGCGGGAAGGGCTGATACCGGAGGACTGGTTTATAAAACAATCGGCTTTTACCGGCCAGGAAACATTTTTTCCGCGGGAGCCGGCTCTGGCACGGGTGCGGGCGATTCTTGAGCTGAAGGATTCTCATTCTCTTGAGGAATTACGCCATATCCTGCTGAGCGATGCGCTGGCTCCGGTAGACCGTACCCTGACCGAGGCTCTGGCCGCCGGAGATCCTGGACTACAGCGAATCTTCGAAAGCTGTCCGGGATCAGGATCCTGGCGTATCGGAGAGGCTGCCCTGGTATGGGGACTCTGGCGAAAGCGGAGCGAGCTTAATCTGGATGAGGCCGCAGCAGGGGCTCTGGCAGCAGGGGCGCTTGAAGCGGCGCGGAGCCAGCCGTCTTTTGACTGTTTTTGTACTGTGCTGGCCGGAACGGACGGGTATCATGTGTGCTGCTCGACGGGGGCTGTTCTGCCCGGATTTGATCCGGCTCTGAAGGTGTGTACAACAGTGTCGGTGGGAGAATTGATTGACAGCGCACGTCTTGCGCTGAAGGGAGGAAACTGATGCAGAATCTGACGATCGATGGAATTGGAACGCTTAATGGCGGTGAATACGGAATTGTAAAGGTGGACGGGATTGCCCATATCAACGGCGACCTGGTGTGCGAGACTATGGATGTTGACGGACTTTTGAAGGCTTCCGGTGCTTTAAAGACCGGCACCCTGATGTGTGACGGGTCTGCCTCGTTCAAGGGTTCTGTCGCGGCTGGACGCATTGCGGTTGACGGTATGCTCAAGGTAACCGAGGGTAACCGGATAACTGCAGAAAGCATTGAGTGTGACGGCAGGATGAGTGTATCCGGCGAGATATCGGCTGACAGTATTTCGGCTGACGGCTTTATAGATGCTGCCGAGATCACCGGTGACTCAATACGCATCCGTTCCTGTCAACGGGGTGCCTTTTTCTTTCTGCGCAGCCGGCATTCCCGGATCCGCATGATCGAGGCAACCAGGGTGGAACTGCGCGGAGTTGTCGCCGATTCAGTTAACGGCTGCGATGTACGCATTGACCGCGGCTGCAGGATCAAAGCGGTGGACTGCAGCGGAACCCTGTGGATCTCACCCGGCGCCAGTGTTGGAAGCATCACCGGCACCTATACACGGGTAGCGGAAAAATAACACCTTCCCGGCCCTGCCGGCCACTCTACCGGCAGGGTTTTGGTTTTAACTCATGCGTCATTATTAAAAAAGATTTGACAGATGAAAAAACCACAGGTAATAATGAGCCATTTAAGGAGGCTTATTATGGTTTTTGAGACTTCACAGACAATAGCATACATCGCTGTCAGTCTTTTCTTCACCCTGGTTGTCTTTTTAATTACAAGAGAATTCTGGTGCTGGTATTTTAAGATTAATGAAAGGAACAAACTACTTGAGCGTCAAAATGCATTGCTCTTGAAACTCTGTAAGTATGAAAAGTATCGCATGATTGAAGACAATCATATTGATCAAGAAAAATTTAATTTTGTTAAGTGGTCAATTGATGATGATTTAAATGTAAGGAGAAAAGCGCAATCTGACAGTTCCGAGTCTATCTAGCACACTGCTGACAGCATCGCGTTTGCAAGTAACTTTTCACCCTTCACACCCACGGATTGAGAATGACTACTCCTGTCTCGCGGTAATCCTGTTCATTCCGGGTTACCAGTGTGCAGTTGTTGCACAGGGCGGTAGCGGCAATAAGACTGTCCATCAGCGGCTGAGGCTTCCCGTTGCGTTCGCACAGGGCCGTGATAGAACCCCAAAGCATGGCACACTCCGAATCAAATGAAACAAACCGCTCCACGTAGCGTTCCGTAAGATCAGCCAGCCAAAGCAGGAGCCTGTGTTTTTTTACGCCATCATCCAGGCGATCAATACCCTTACGCAGTTCTCCCAGTGTAAGTACAGAAATGTAGAGCTGCTCAGGCTTCTGGGCCGAAAGCCATCCTGTCAGCGAGGGGTCCGGGTTCGGCTTGATCACTTCTGAAAGCACACAGGTATCCAGAAGATATTTCACAGTTCCACCGTCCTTCCGGTCTCTTTTGTCCGGGTAATATCCAGTTCCGCGTTCGGAGCGGACAAGAGGAACGAGATAAAGTTCTCGTGCGAACCGGTCAGCGAACGGTATTCATCCTCGCGGATGAGCACAATAGTGTCCTTTCCCCGGCGGGTTACCCGCTGCGGGCCATCAGTGCACACACTGTTAAAAAGAAGACTGAAACGTGCCTTAGCCTCCTGAAGCTGCCAAATCTTTGCCATTCCGCCTCCTGCGAGTGCCCTACTAAAAAACCATATTGGTTTTTTTAAGGTACCCTATTTTCAGTCTAATCTGACCAGTCTGACTAGTCAATAGAAAAAAACAACAGTATTCGTAGCAGTTCATGGTATACTCCTCCCTATGAGAAAGAAGGATCAACGCATCCCCCTGATGATCGAAATGCTTGCCCGCCCGGGCGGAGCTTCCATCAACGAGATGTGCGAAAAACTCGAAGTCAAACGCCAGCAAATCTACGACTACATCCGTGAGCTCGAAGAACTGCATTTCCCCCTCACACAAAAAGATGACTACAACGGCCCCACCAACTCACAGCGCTGGTACATCCCGGAAGGAGAGCGCTACCGCTCCTTTGCCATCAAACTCACCCCCAGCGAACGCATGCTGCTGCGCAGCCTTTTAAATACCGACAGCCTCTACAAAAACAGCGCCCTCACTCAAAAACTGGGCGACCTAAAAAGCAAGGTAAACGCTGTTACCCTCTACGATCCCCGAAAACGCGTGGACACCGCCTTTACCTCCATCAAGGGCGCCAAGGACTACAGCGGCAAAGAAGACATCATCGACACCCTGCTCACCGCCATCGAAGGCTCCACTGTCTGCACTGTCACCTACCTCGCCGCCCAGGCAGCCGAGGCAAAAACCTACGACATAGAACCCTATACCTGGGTCAGCCATGACAACGGCCTGTATTGCATTGCGGCCATGCCGGCCCACAACCGCGACATCCGCGTCCTTGCCGTCGAACGCTTCCAGCGCGTCATACGCCACAGCGACCGCGGTTTTACCATACCCGCCGACTACAACCCTGCATCCTACCTCTCACAATCCTTCGGCATCTTTATTGAACAGCCGGTGCAGGTACGCGTGCGCTTTGAACGCGACGCAGCCCTGTATGCCCGCGAACGCACCTGGGGTACCGGGCAAAGCGTCGAAGAACTCGCCGACGGCGCGATAATCCTTTCCTTCACCGCTGCCGGCCTTCTGGAACTCAAGCGCTGGGCCCTGTCCTACGGCTCCTCGGCCCTCGTCCTCGAACCGCCCGAACTCGCCAGTGCAGTCAGCGCCGAATGCGCCGCCATGGCCGCCCGCTACGCCGCAGGCCGGGCCGCCCCTTGACTAACAGGCTGATGACAAAGGCTATCGAGCCTTTGTCATCAGCTACAACAATGTCATAATTCTGCAGAGAAGCGTAAGCTTTTCGAAGAATTGCATAGCAGGATGCTGACAAGCATCGAGTTTGTCAGCATCCTGCTAATATGTAAGCTGTTTTGTGACACCTCCCCTCTATACTCACGAATATATGAGGAGGAGATTAATTATGAGACGACGAAACAGGGACGCTCTTGGAATGGCCGGGAACTTTACGGAGATTCCCGCAGAAGACTTTCGCGTGCGCGTTTTTGCCCGCTATTGCGCCGCAGTTTTGCTTGACTGGCACCGCTTTACCGATGACTTTATCAGCTTTGTATGTTCACTTTTGCCCGAGAAGCGGCTGCTGGAGCAGGCCCGCGATATCGCCGGTATCGCAGCCTCCGTACTGGATGCTGATGACGATATGGCCGCCGACTTCCGTTCAACCGTACTTTCCGGCACCAGTGCGAGCCTCCCGGCAGAATGCGACCTGCAGGAATTCTACAAGGCTGCCTGGAATTCGGTTCACCGCGAAGCCCTTATTGCGCGCATAAAACAAGACCTTGTCGCAGGCCTTGCCGATGACGGCATCTCCTTTGCCTGTGACGCCGATAGCCCCGAACGCCGCAGCCAGCTCCTTTGTCTTTCCGAAACCGATGTGCTACTGCGCCTGCGCCGTGTTTTTCCCTTAAGCGATGAAGCGGTTTTACTGATAAGCCTGTATCACACCGCAAGCACCTATCTTACTTTCTGCAACCTCTTTGAGGAGTGGACCCAGAATGAAATCATACTTGCCTGCCGCAGAATCTTCGGCGGAGCGGCCGAACTGTGGATGTCGCTTTTTTCCAATTCAGGCCCCCTGCTTAAAAACGGTCTGATGGAAGAAGAAAACCGGCGCCGGGGAACCGGCTACTGTCTCAGCGATACCCTGCTTACGTACCTCAGTCTGCCCGGACGCACCGACCTCGCCGAAACAATGTGCGAGCTTGATCAGGATGAAACCTACGCCCTTGAAACCTTCCATGTGGACCGCATCAGGGAGGATACCTCGATAGACCTTCTGCGTTCCGGCCAGCCCGTAAACCTTCTGCTCTACGGCAAGGAGGGCACCGGCAAGACCGAATACGCCCGGGCCCTTGCAAAAGCAGCCGGGAAAAGACTGTATATCTACCGGCAGGAAGAATCGGAGGGGCGCCGCTATGACGACCTTTTCAGGCTTACACTGATCAGCCGCTCAAGCCTTGCCGAGGATACCATACTGCTGATCGACGAAGCCGACACCATTCTCGGTACCGCGCCGGGGGGCTTTTTTGCCTTGTTTGGAGGGGGAGCCACCGGTTCAAAATCGCGGGTCAATCAGCTGCTTGACGGAACCCGCTGCTCCATCATCTGGATCACCAACCGCACAAGGCAGCTCGACGCATCAACCCGCCGCCGGTTCACCTACTCGATAGAGTTTGCAGCCCTGTCCCCTATGGCAATCAGGGAACTTACCACCGCAAAGCTTGCCCCTCTCGGCCTTGCCCCTGAGGATGCCGCCGAGATTGCCGCCATTGCCGGCCGCAGCGGGCTCAACGCCGCCTCTGTTTCCTTTCTGGCCCAGAATCTGGCCAGTCTGCCGCCTGAAACCCTTACAGGCGGTACAGCCGGCCGCGAGCTCCTCTTGCGCAGGGTACGAAGCCTGTTTAACGCAAACACCCGCCTTATTACCGGCACGCTTCCCTTCCGTGTAGAAACCGGAAAAACCTACAGTGTGGATGCCTTAAATACCTCGGTCAATGCGCGCTCCATTGTGTCGGCAATCCAGGCCTTTTACCGTGCCTCGGACGAGGGAATGGACTATGCCTCAGGCCTTCGGGTTCTCTTGTACGGGGAAAGCGGCACCGGCAAGACCGAGTTTGCCCGCTTTATCGCCGAAAGCCTCGGCCGTCCGCTTTTAATCAAGCGGGCAAGCGACATCCTTTCGCCCTGGGTCGGAATGTCCGAACAGCAGGTTGCCGAGGTCTTCCGCGAAGCCGAAGAAACCCGAAGCATCCTTCTTCTGGACGAGGCCGACAGCTTTTTCGCCTCGCGCGAGAACGCTGTGCGCAGCTGGGAACGCACCCTGGTCAACGAGTTTCTGACACGCATGGAAGAATTCAGCGGGGTACTGCTGTGCGCCACCAACGCCCGCGGCACCATGGACAAGGCGGTAATGCGCCGCTTCCACCAGTCTGTCGAGTTCTACCCCTTGAGCGCCGAAGGCATCACCGAGCTCCTTGCCCGCTACTTCCCCGCAGTCAGTTTTACCGACAGCCAGATTCTGGACCTCTTCATGAACGGCAACCTGACCCCCGGCGACTTCGCCGCCCTGCAAGGCCGCCTGTGCTTTGAATCCTCCGAGCCTGATCCCCAGTACATCGCAGGAGCCCTGTCCGACCTGTCCCGCGCCCGCCAGGCCGGGTAGCGCTCTGCGTGCCGGCCGGTAACCGTGCCGGCCGCCCCCGTTCCGGGGCTCTGTTCCGGGGCGGGGTGTTGTGCGGGGTCCAGGCGCGAGAGACGGGTGGGTGAGTCGGTACGTATGTATCAGTCGCAAGAAAGTTAATAAACCTTTCGTCAGCCGGCAGGATTGTGATTCGATAATAAAAGACTATAATAGAAAGTTTGAAAGACTGTTCGAAAAATGGTAAAACGACGCTATCACGTAAAAAGAAGGAGATAAAAATGGAGATACAATTTGTGGCAACGCGTTCATTTTGCTATCACTTTGCTCGTTATACAGTTCTACCTGAAATAGAGAAAATGGCAGAAGTAACCTGTGGAGACGATTTTAAAATTACCGAGCTTGCACAACAAGTGATAGACACTTACTTGAGTGCAGAGCAGCAACAGATAAGAGTCAAAAAAGAACAGTCTGATAAAACTGACGCAATTCATTCGATAATTAAATTCTTTGTTTCCTTTATCGTAAAAGAACAAAAAATATTTGTGAACCTTGGAGAAGGGGTGTTTAGGAATAAAACCGCTGAAGACATATCAGATTTAGAATTAGAGGAATCTGCGCTTGCTGATGGGGATGAAGAAGTCGGTGAATTTGAAGGGTGGATTTATGCCTTCAGTTTTCCTGTCTTGGTAAGAATTAACGAAGCTTTTCCGATAAAAATCGGAAAGACAATCGGTAACGTCGAGGAACGAGTATCTATACAATGTAAAGGATCGGCCGCATTTGATAACCCCGTAATTCTTGGTAAATGGCAAGTAAAAAGAGTTGGACCTACTGAACTTGCAATTCATAACATATTAAAGGCTCGTGGTAAGTGGAGAGAAAACGTACCTGGTATAGAATGGTTTGATACGACCGTTTCTGAGATTCAGTCGATTCTGGAATTTGTATCGTCATAACATAATTTGGGAAGCGCCGGATGTATTGACGAAACTCAGAAATAAATAGTGCTAAGCATAATAAACGAACTGTAAAAAAAAGCACGGCTTAAAACTGATTCGGAAATCGTTTGACTTGTCCTTGCCCGCGCACATCCTGACGAAATAAGAGGAAAGAAATGAAAGAAGTAGAATATTTTTATGGAAACAATGTGTATGTGGCAGCCATTGATAGAGGGTATGATGGTATATTTACGCGAAGCATGTCTGATCCGAACGATGAGTGGCATTTTCTTATCCCTAATACCATTCTGTGGGATTCAATCCAGCAGGCTGCATATTTAAACCATAAAGATTTTGACTCTTGTTCGCAGGAAATTATCGATACACTACCGACGTTGCCGCCTGTACCACACTATGAACGAAAAGCCTGGAAGTTTAACTTCAGGAATTCGTCTAGCATATCGATTGATGTGTATCCCTGCCTTGCAAAAAAGCTGAAAAAGAGTGGCGGAGAAATTACTTTTTGGTTTGTACTTTTTGAAGATATGTATGAAACGTTTTTTGGCGATGGAACGTTTTTCAACTTTAGAGGAGAGGTGTATATCTCGAAAGAACAAGCTGATGCAAGAGTAAAAAGGGAAGAAGAGGAATGTAAACTCAGAGATTCACCATATACAAACCATATTTGCATTGCTATGAAAGAGATTACACTTTCAATCAAGGATGACGGTATAGAAACATCTGATTGTTTCCCGGATTTATTTGAACATTTTTCAATTTCAACTGTGCTTTATAGAATCGAAAGAATCATTGCATCAGGAAAAGATGATGAATGGGGAAAATTGGAAGATCCTCGAAGCATTAGGTACAGCCGCCCCTCGCTCTAACCCGCAAGACGGGTGCAGCGTTCCTGTACGGAAAGTGCCAGTATGATCAGCGGATACAAGGTCGTTTGGTTCAATACCCTCTGCCATCATAACTCTATCGTTTTTCCCTGATAATATGCGTATAACTCCTTAGAAATCTTGGCGATACGCTCTACGGTTTCAGATGATTTGTTGAGAAAATCAGAAAAATCTTGCCACATCCTTCCTGTCAGCGGAATCGAATCAGTCGGATTAACGATATCAAAGAGTGTTACAACTCGCCTATGTCAAGAATTTTGCTAATCCGGCATTCGCCGGGCAAAATTCACGCCATTTAACGGCTCGCAGGTCAAGCCAATGTTAGACGGACGCTTCGCGCCGAGGATAAATCTTTATATTATAAATAAATGATCAGTTTATGTACAAAACAGTAATAAATTGACACCAGGTTATACTTGCGTTATACTATGATCATGAAAACAGCAATTTCTTTACCAGACTCACTCTACGCTGCCGCAGAGGAAACTGCGAAATCAATGGGATTACCTCGAAGTCAATTATTTGCAAAAGCATTAGAAGAGTTTATATCTCATCATAGAAGAGAAAGTATTACAGAAAAATATAACGAGATTTATTCAACTATAAGTTCTATGGATTCTAATCATACTGAATCGGTATCACTCCAAAACTTACGGGAATTAACAAAAAATGATACGTGGTGAAATATGGTGGGCCGATTTTGGAATTCCGTTTGGAAGTGTACCTGGATTCAATCGGCCTGTATTGATTGTACAAACAGATGCACTTAATAAAAGTAAAATAAATACAGTTATTATTGTCCCATTGACTACAAATCTCATTCTGGAAAATGCTCCTGGAAATGTATTCATTGAAAAGTCAGAATCAAAATTATCAAAAGATTCTGTTGTAGTTGTTTCACAAATAGCAGTTATTGATAAACAGAGATTAATTAAAAAAGAAACAAAAATAAGTTCTTCTATAGTGGAAGAGGTTGAAGAAGGGATAAAACTCATTTTGGATTTAAAATAAAAAACGTCGAACAACTGCTTCAACCGGATAACGCTATTGTCACGATTTTGTTAGTGTACAATCTTTTCTGTAAATTGGGTTGAAAAAAGCAGGCCGATCGGGCTCAATGGTTCGCGCTGTATTATGGTATTCATATACCACTAATTATACCGAAAGAAAGTGAATTTGTCGAATACTTTTTTCGATATAACAAAAAGAGCCCCTCGCTCTAACCCGCAAGACGGGTGCAGCGTTCCGTAATCAGGTGTTCCAGTTCGAGCTGCCGCTTTGCCGGAAGCAGCGATACTGCGCCGGTTTTGGCAGTCAGTTCGGGCAGGGCGAGAATCCTGTTCATCAGTGAGACTATGACCTTCTGATTCAATCCAAGATTATGCCCCAGTGCCTCAAAATCTTTTCGTGAAAGCCGGTTTTTTTTGCCTTGCAGAGTAAGGGCGGTTTCTTCCCTCATGCTTTAGCAATGTATCCCTTTCGGATATATAAATCACATTAATATCAAAAGTATACCCGAAAGGGGCTTTATTCCGGTCGCTCTATAAAATACTCAGGTTCAAGAGAACGGAGCTCTGCCTCGTCTCCCAGGCCGCCGGTGATGCCGCAGCTGGCAATGCCTGCATTCCGGGCGGTGCGTATGTCTACACCGGAGTCCCCTATCATTAGTGCCCGCCGGGGCGGGGTGCCGGTTTCCTCAAGAATCCGCAGTATGCCAGCCGGCTCAGGCTTCAGCTTTCCGGCAGATTCAGGGCCGTAAATGCAGTCAAAAAACGAATCAGCCTCCAGGGCTTTCAGTATGTGCTGAGCCAGCTCTTCGGGTTTGTTGGTAAGCACCGCAAGACGCGAACCCTGTTTTTTCAGGCTTTCAAGCCAGAGCCGTATACCGGGATATAAGACTGTTTTGTCAACACAGCACTTTTCGTATTCCGAGCGGTACTCAGGCAGGGCCTGTTCTACCAGAGCAACCAGCTCGGCGGGGCTCAGCCCTGCCGCCGGATCTGACAGGTGCTTTGACCCGGCTTTGACCGCGGCATCGAAGCTGTGGTGCACCAGATTATGCGCCCCGTTACCAAGGCCCCGGCGCACTGTTTCACGGTCTACGGCCTTGATTCCGTACCGCTCAAGGGTTGTGTTCATCGCCCTTGCAAGATCGTCAAGGGAATCGATGAGAGTCCCGTCAAGATCGAAGATATACAGGTCAAAGTGCTGAGGAATGCAAGCAGTGTAGTCCATAGGCAGAGTATGGCATATATAGACCGGCCAATGGAATATACAACAGCAGAGAGGTAAAACTCGGGCGCGCTTTGTACTTCGCCGGGTTGAGCGTCCTTACGTGGAAGCGCGTGGGTCGTTCGTGATTTTCATACATCTCCAATTAGAAGCAGCACCGTTGTGTTTGCACAGGAGCGGGATTAAAAAAAGGGCCGTCTGGTGTGTTAACCGGACAGCCCCTTGTATACTCATGATGTTTTTTTAATCAGCTGCCTGTCAGGGCATCAGGGCATCAGGGCTTTCAGATAGGGATACCCGTTATTTATATAACCGGCCGGGTCAATAGCCCAGACAGCTTCAATCCCCTCGCCGGGGTTACCGGTAAAGTCCCATCCCTCAAAGGTGGATTCTGTCTTCATTTCGGGGGTGTAATGCGGAATACCCTTACCGGTATCACTGCGGCCGGAGGTTTCCCGGTCGTAGTATGAGTCGGTGACGGTAGAGGAAGTCCGCCGGCCAACCAATCCTCCAACAGAGGCTGCAGCGGAACTTACCTGTCCTGTTGAATATCCTCTGAGTACCTGACCGGAACTTGTGGTCTCTCCTACCAATCCACCTGCTGAAGCCGCAGAGGTAGTAACATTCCCTCTGGCATAGGAATCCTCAATTATTGAAAAAGAGTAATTAAAGCCTACAAGCCCTCCGATGTATGCTATGCCAGTCGAAAGAACAGAGGCAGAGATATTTCCTGTCGCAAAGCACGAACGTATGTGGGCACCTGATTGGGCTGAAGAAATAACAGCGCCGTTTGATCCGATGAGACCACCGCAATAATAGCGCCCGGAAACGTCGCCGGTTGCATATGAATTGCTGATAAATACATGCAGTTGATCAGGAGCACTGACAGCCGAATACCACACCCTGCCAACAAGGCCGCCTGCATACTCTCCCGAGCCGGTAACAGTGCCAGTTGCATACACATGATCAATCCGTGTATATCCGGTTATTTCTCCTATTAATCCGCCGACAACGGTTTGAACAGTAGTTGTGGTTATTGTGACATTCCCCAGCGCATGGCAGTTTTGAATCGTTACCATTGTATCCAGATTCCTTCCCTGTACACCCCCTATTAAACCACCTGTGTACAGTTTGGTGCCTGTCATGGCACAGTTCGCCCATGAATCCCTGATGCTGATGCTGGTACCTGCTGCGGGTATCACTGCCTTTCCAATCAAGCCACCGCTGAAGTGCTTTGAGCCGGATGCTGCGTGTACTGTTCCCGTGGCATTACAGTTAGTAACATCCCCCTCGCAGTATCCTATCAAGGCTCCGGTTTCTCCTCCTCCTCTCACATTCACTGCGGTGAGAGACACATTTTGTATGTGGCTGCCCGGGCCTGTGTAGCCAAACAATCCCCGGTTGTCGCTGGTTCCGGTTGTTGTTAACCCATGAATGGTATGGCCGTTGCCGTCGAAGGTCCCGGTGAACTTGTTCGAGGCTGTGCCGATGGGGGTCCAGTTGGTGTAGCCGCTCAAGTCAAGGTCGGCGGTCTGGATGTAGGTTCCTCCCAGCAGGGTTGTGTCGGTTGCCAGCAGAGCCAGTTCTTTTGGGAAGCGGATACCGTCCAGGGGGCCTTCCAGTCCCCACTGTACACGGAACTTCCTGATTGTACTCCAGCCTGTTGCTACCTCATCGCCGCTTATTACGTCGGTGGTGACGGCCCTGATGCGCCAGAAGTAGTCTGTTTTGTTGTTTAGAGCATCATCCGGTATCCAGCTGGTTGCACTTTCCTTGTTGATGACAGCAGAACCGCCAACAGCTCCTTCGGTATTGGCCATCTGCATTTCATACCGGATGGTGCCGTTAATCGTTGCCCAGTGCAATTCCGGTGTTGTATCAGTAGTTATTGTATTGTGGTCCGGGCCATTCAGGACAATGGTGTGGCGTTCCCAGCCGACAGTGAGCTGTGCGGTATCGCTCCATTGCCCTTTTTCACCGTGTGAGTCCACCCCACGCACGCGCCAGTACCAATTAAGCGCAATCGGTGCATTGGCGCTGCTTGTTGACAGACTGTTTGTCCCGGCCGGGACAAGGGGTGCGGCTTCGATTGCCTCTATACCGGAGGCGGCATTGACAATCTGTACCTCGTAGGAAGCTGCCGCGCCCAGGGCATCCCATTCAAGCGTCGGCCAGTCCTGTTTTGTCGCAGAACCGGTGGGCGGGGTTAAGCCCGTACACTGCTCCAGCAGGAACCGTGCATACAGGTTAATGCTTTCGGTACCTATCGTCAGAGTGCCGCCAAAGTCGTATACAGCACCCTGACCGTCTGCTTGTGTGTTCCAGTGCGAAAAGGTGTAGCCGTCAAGACTCATGGTATCTGCATCGCCGAGTATTGGTGCAGTGTCTCCTCTAAAGTAGAGAGTTGTATCTACCGGAACCGGATCAGAAGAACCATTTGCATGATAGGTTATTGTGTATAAGGCCCGGAAGTCTTCCGGGGTGAATTCATAGACCCAGGAAGTGGTTTGATCGCGGAAAATCTGTACTGCTTCGTTCAGTTGACGGGAGATTCGTTTGCCCTCCCGGAGAACATGAAGGCTAACCAGATAAGAACCGGTATTAAGTACTGTGTTCAGTTCTGCTGTAGAACCCGACAGGGTAAACGAAGCAGGAACGCTGGCGCCATTGATTGAGCTCAGGCTTACCGCAACGGTATCCGCAAGCTGTTCGGCGGGCCAGGAAAGCTGGACTGAAAATGTGCCCGTTCCATCGAGGGGTTTGAGCGCTACAGTGGCGTTTGCTCCCGAGCCGGCGGCAACGGTTAACTGTACTGTGCCGCTTGCAATAATTTCTTCATCGCTGTTCAGTCCATTGATGGTAAAGGTCCAGTTTCCGGCGATGATGCCGGTGAAGCTGAAGTTTCCGTTCGGGTTTGTTTGAGGCCCTGCAGAGGCGCCCGAGGGGCCTGTTCCGCTGATGCTGTAAGACTGAATCTGTGCAGCAGCAGGTATAAGGGTTCGTCCATCAGACCCTGCAACAGAAATGGTGACAGTTCCCTTTGACAGTGAGCCTGTTTTCAGGTCGTCCAGGGGATTGATACAGGCGGTTATGCTTATAGCTGTTACCAGTGTAACAAAAAGAAATAGGTGCTTCATTCTGTGTCTCCTCATTCAACCACAAAAGACTGTGACGCGGAATACAAATTGTCCGCGTGCCGGGCAAATACGGTAACAGTGTGCGGTCCATATGTCAGAGTATCGGGTGTTGTAAAGGTAAGGCCGGTTCCTGCATGGGCTCCCTCAAGGAACCAGAACACCTCATCGGCTGTACCGCCGCTTATTGTCACAGTGAAGGACGCTGCTGTACCAAAGGTGATTGTGGAGGGGCCTGTTAATTCCAGGGAAAGATCCACTATTTCGATACCGCCGGTGAGGGGCTGCCATACAGCATACAGGTTAAAATTACCGGTATGCATGCGGAAGGTGTCGCCGCCCTGATAGGTAACCGGATCGCTTGCGTCTTCCTGGGAATTCCATCCGGCAAAGCTATGCCCATCACGCACCAGACCCTGCGAGTTGTTTTTTACTATTACTGTGGAGCCTGATGCATAGGTGTTGCGGTCCTCCGGTGGATTGCCTTCTGTCTGGCCGTTCCCGTGGTAGGTAACGGTGTACAGTGCAGGGGGCGGGGCTGGTGTTGGAGCTGGCGATCCTGCCGGGCTGTCGCAGGACATAAGAGTGCTAACTGCGAGCGTCATTGCTCCAAGAAAGAGTGCAGCCGTCATTTTTTGCATGCTGGTCTCCTGTTTGAGGAATGTGGAAATCTTCTATATAAAGACCCCGGTTAGAATATGGAGGTCTTCACGATGAGTCATAATAGAGGTTTTAAATAGATAAGACTTACAGATTCAGAAATCTGGGAATGGTTTATAAAAAAAGGGCGTCAGTCAGGCTCTGTGGATTGGCAGCGGGTGCGGTATTGCGACGGGGTCATCCCGGTAATTGCCTTAAAGGATTCATTGAAGGAGGAAAGAGAATTAAAGCCGCAATCAAATGCTATTGACAGCAATTTATCCTCAGGGCGTTCGAGGATCAGGGCCCTGGCAGCTTCGACTCGCCGGTTTTTGAGATACTGAGGGAAATTCATTCCAATTTTTGTATTAAAAATT
This sequence comes from uncultured Treponema sp., assembly GCA_964641135.1. GTDB lineage: Bacteria > Spirochaetota > Spirochaetia > Treponematales > Treponemataceae > Teretinema. The sequence continues at coordinate 28,088 of CAZXJV010000013.1, forward strand.
TCTGACAACTGGTAGGCCGGAATACCGATGATTTTTGCCAGCCTTTGGATCTTCAGGGTTGCATCCTGATAGATTTTCTCACTTTCCATAAGCGCATCCAGTTGTATAACAATGGCATCGCTGTCGATACCCGAGATGCGCGAGTTGGTGTATTCATCGCGATAGGCTTCAAGCTTGATAATGTTAAGAACAAAGGGATAACGGAAGCTTGCTATAAAGATAAGAGTTATAAAAATGGTCATCCTGCTTTGCATGATCAGGCTGAAGGTTCCATTGCCTATGTAATTATCGATATACACGCCGATGCTGAGTACCATGAAGAACGCAAGCAGAAGCGCTGCATACAGATTGCTCTTTTTTTCTTTGGATGCCTTAATAATCACCGGATACGCGATTATCAGTATCCAGCATACATACACAACAGTCTGAAACAACGTTATCAGCGAACTGATGCGGAATATGTGATTGGTTTGAAAGAGATACGTGTTATACAGTTCTGGTGGTATCGAGGGATTGGGCGGGTATCTTCCCCACACACTCATCAACACAATGGTAAAAACGGCCGGCAGAAAGTGGAGTGCTGTAGCTGACGTTATACGCAGTTCTTTATAAAGGAGTGCCCTCAACCAGAAAAAGGTCAAGGGCAGAAGCGTCAAACTTGCGGTAACCCCAATGACACGCACATAGGCATAGACCGTATGCCAATCGGGAAGGGCCGTAAAAATAAAAAAATTGCTGGAAAGGTGAAAAACGACAATATTCAGACACACAATCAGAATCAGGTAATTGAGAGCTTCTTTTTTAACCAGCAGCATCTGCATGACAGCTACCAGCACTGCCAGTGCCGCACCCAACAATATTACAAAGCTCTGAAACGTCGAATAATCCACTTTTTCCCTCTGTTTTTACCAGTATATATCCTTTATCATCATTTTACAGTCTTTTTTTGGGGAAATTTCTCCCTGGTTTTGGCGTTAAGTGGAAGCGGGTGGGTTGTTCGTGATGATTTCCATTTTATGCAAGCACTTTTTGGTGTTTCTTACACATAACTGCGACGACTTTAGTGAGGTAAAACGCAGGCGCGCCTTGTACTTCGCCGGGTTGAACGTCCTTCCGTGGAAGCGCGTGGAGCGTTCTCAATCAAAAAAACAACACTATTGATAGCACCTGCATCTATGGTAGCTCTTTCAAAACTCCCCGAGTTTTAAAAGAGCCTCAATAATGTATAATTTCCTGTTCGACGCCGCGGCCTGTTGAAAGGATGCGTTCAAGGAGGCCTTCGATTCCGGGAAGGGCGCGGGTATCATCCCGGATGGCGGCAGCACGGACAAGCATTGTGCCGTCCAGGCTGCGGCTGTGGGAACAGTAGCGGTCAAAGGTAGCGCTGTCCATGCGCCAGGGGGCAACCGGTGCGCCTGCTGCATCGGCGAGTTCCTGCAGGATAAGAATACCGTCGGGGTCCAGGTCGCCTGAGTGGAAAAGGTGCCAGCCGGATCGGGCAAGGGCACTGAATACAAGCTGGACAGCCCGGTTGGGATGGCCTGCGACATAGACTAAAAGAGTAAACTCAGGCAGCCGGCCCTGTTCCAGAGCGCGCGCAAGAACATGAAAGGTTTCCTTGTTTTCAATGCCCAGTGCACAGTTTGGTGTAGCGGTTTGCGGGGCAGCAGTATCGGCCGTCGCGACGGGAGCTCCTGTTTGAGTTCCTGTGTTTGCAGTGATGGCGGTGATTTCGTTGATGGCTGCAGCTGTTTCGGCTGGAAGGCCTATGATAGCGCCTGAGGGGTTTTCAAGCGGTGCAGCTTTACCGGCAAGCCGGATTGTGCAGGCACCGGCGATAAGGGTTTCCGGAAAGGACCGCTCAAGACGGCCGGGCTCGGGAGCCGGTATTCCTGCAGCAGCTGCCCGGCTGAACAGGGGTTTTGCCGCAGCAAGAAGGGCTTCAATACGCTTGGAATCGGCGAAGAGACTGACTGACAGGGCCCGGGTGGTCAGTGCCTGAGTTTCGTTGTTATACAACGGCAGCAGTGCAAGATCGCGGATAAGGGTATCGTCAATTCCGCGGTCAGCGTCTTTAGCGTCAAGATTCAATGCAAGGAATTCAAAAAAGGCCTGTTTAAGTACTGGCGGATGCAGCTTTGATGCGGCACTGGTTGACGCGGCGCTTTCTGCAGCGGCAATGTTGGCTGCCGCTTCCCGGGCAGCTTGCGCGGTGTCGGCCGGGGATGAGCGGCCGAGCAGGGAAAAAAGTCCCTGCGGATCACGCAGGGTAAGCGAGCGAACTGCTTCGCCTTCTTTGCGCCGTTCCCAGCTTATTTCCAGTATGCCGCGCCGGGCAAGTTCTTCGGCGGCTTCCAGAAAGGATTCTTTTTCATCGGCGCCGGCACGCTCAAGGTCCCGGAAGGTGCGGGCGGAAGAAAGGCGCAACGGTGCCCCTCCGGAAGCAGCGGCAGAAGAGGGGTAGCGCGAAGCGAACTCTTCCAGAATGCGCATTGCCGCCTGTGTCATGCCTCGACTTCCTGGACAGCAAAGTCCCGTACCCTGGCCTTGTAGCCGTGGCGGATAACCAGGTTCACCGCATCCATGTGGGGAGCTATAGCTTCAATTTTTTCTGTGGGGACAGAGATAACTACCTGCAATCGCATTTCGCGGAAGAACTCCAGAATCTTGCCGATGCGCTCGTCGTCCAGCCGGTCAAAGGCTTCGTCAAAGAGCACAAAGCGGACAGTGCTTTCAGGCTTGTCCCTGAAAAAACGGTAAAAGCTGGCAGCGATAGCTACATAGTACGGAGTCTGTGCTTCGCCCCCCGATTTTTCTCGCAATACCCGCGAGAGGGAGGATTCTTCCGCCTTGCCGCTTGCGGCGTTTACCGACTGGGTGTCGCGAATCTTGATGTCATAGGTAAAATAGGTACGGTAATCGCAGATAGAACGCATCTCGGCCGAGGCAAGATCGGATTCAAGGATGCGGTTGAACAGCTCCTCGGCAGCCTGCCTGTCGGCAGGGTCGGCAAACTGGGCAAAGAGGCTGTCTTCAAAACTGGCAATTTCGGCTGCCTTGCGGACTATCTCTATCTGGCCCCGGCGGTCAGCCTTTTCTTCAAGGGTAAAGCGGTACTGGTCGCGTCCGAAGGTCAGGGTGCGCAGGGTTTCGTTGATTTCGCGGAAACTTTCCCGGGCTTCTTCGATCAGCTCATTAAGCCGGGCTATAAAATGATCCTTGAATTCCCTTTCGGCATCCTGGCGGGCATGTGTGATTTTTTCGAGGTAGGCCGGCAGTTCCGAGGCTTCAAGGCGGTTTAACAGATCGGCTGCTGTGGAGGCTTCTTCGATTTCGGCATGCAGGAGTGCATTAAAGTCGCGGTTATAGCGTATAACCAGATCGCGGAAGGTTTTAAGACATTTTTCGGCGCGGGTTTCTATGCCCTTTCGTGCACTGTCGTAGTTGGCAATAATGTCCCGGGCGCTGTCGGCGCGCAGCCGTTCTGCAGCATAGCGTTCGCATTCTGCAAGCACCGGCTCGTGGCTGTCGCAGAAGTCTATGAACTGCCGTTCACACAGCCCGGAGCGTTCAGCTGCATCGGCTATGGTGCGCGCAAGGGTTTCTCTGTCCCGCCCGACGGCTCCCAGCTGTTCGTTTACTCGGTCTATTGTCTGCTCGGTTTCCCGGATGCGTACCGCGAGGTTTTTAATGCGCATTTCAAGGTCGCCGAAGGCAGAGGTATCGATGCCGGCAAGCTCTGCGCGCAGGGCTTCAAGGTCGGCTTCAAGCCGGGCCGCTTCGTCTATGGCCGGAAGGAGCTCGGCTGCTTCATAGAGTGAACGCAGTGCCCGTGACAACAGGTCCAGCCGCCGTCCGGCTTCTGCTTCCTTTTCGCGCAGGCTGTCGCGTTCTCCGCGCAGGCGCAGTGATTCTTCAAGCAGGAAGGCTTTTCTCTGTTCACGGGCGGCTTGTCCCAGCCAGTGGGTGCTGTAAACCTTTTGATCGATGCGCGAGGCTGTAAAACGGGAATAGCTCATGCACTCTTTGGTAACAGCCTTTGAGTAGTTTTTAAGGCTTGAAAGGTCAGCCGTCATTACATCACCGAGTATGCAGTCGAGGTATATTTCAGCCCAGGGTGAATCGCTTCGCACCAGTTCAGCAAGGGAGCCTGCGCGAACCTCGGCTCCTCTCATGCGGGCAAGGTTGGGAAGGGCGACGCCCGAGACGGCTCTGGGCAGGGCATCGTAGATTTCCAGGGCGCGCTGAAAGTCATCGGGAGGGACAATCAGGGCAAAACGCAGGGTATTAAGCCAGCCTTCTACCGCGTCGGCCCATTCCGGATTGGCTACCTCGGCAAGATCTGCAAGAATCCTGGCATCGATGCCCTCGCGGCGCAGTGCGTCGCGGATTTTTTCTGCCGATTCAGGATAGCGGCGGATGCCTTTTTCAAGGTCGGCAAGCTCGGCAAGGACCTCCCGGAGGTCGTTTTCCAGCTGTTCGCTTGCAATGCGGGTGCGCTCCCGGGCTGCCGTCTGGCTGGACTGTTCCTGTTCTGCCCATTGGATTTCTTCCTGCGGGCTGTTTTCCGCGTTGCGGTCCAGCAGGGTTGCGCACTGGGTACGCAGCAGGCTACACCGTTCTGCTTTTTCGGAAGCCCGGCCGGCTGTTTTTTCAAGTTCTGCGATCCGCTCTTTCATGCGGGCATACAGCTGGTGGGTGTCGTCCCGGGCAAGGGCTGCTTCTGTTTCGCGCCGCTCAGCTTCAAGGGTATCCTTAAGGTCGCGCAGACGGGTCAGTTCTGTTTCCAGCCGTGCCTGACGTTCGGCGCGATCTGCTTCTTTTTTGACGGCGAGGCTGTGTTCCTCGGCTGAAAGGTCGCGGTCCAGAAGAACTTTCAGATAATCCTGCTGGGTGCGGATGCGCTGGAATTTTTCCCATTCAGCAGCCTGTTCCACAATGGTTTTAAGGGCGGTTATACGGGCCTGGGCTGCCCGGGCTTCGCGCTCGGCTTCTTTATAGCTTTCCAGGTTAGCCTTCATTGTAGAAATATCTAAAGGCCGGTCCTCCAGAATGTAGTCGCAGACAAAGGCGTCAACCGAGGTCAGAGGCGAAAAGCTCACCGAGCGGGTAAAGGCTTCCAGATAGGGATTGTATTCGGCCATGCGCCGCCAGACACCAAGGCGGCTGGTCAGGTCCCGCAGATACTGTTTTTTTGTGTCAAAGCAGACAGCAGCGCGGGGAACGATGAGGTCGCGGAATTGACGCCAGGACAGGGGCCTGCCGTCCGGTGCGCGGGCTTCAAGGCTTTTGGCACTGAGGCGGTCGGCCATCCAGAAGTGCTCGCTGGTGCGTCCGTCGCTCCAGGCTTCAACACAGACTGCTGCAAGAAAGCGGTCTGAGGGGCTGTCGGTCGAGGTATCAGTGAACTCGAGTATGATGTGGGCAACACTGTCGCCGCGCAGATAGTCGGTCTGGTCGCTGCCCAGCTTGCAGCGGACGTAACCGGAAAGGTCACGACCGCCCTTGCGGTCTCCTGCTGCTGAATTGAAGCGTGCCTTGCGCAGATCCGCTGCAAGGGCGTACTGAATCGCGTCTACTATAGTCGACTTTCCCGAACCGTTGTCTCCTGCAATGAGACAGCGGTTACCCAGGGGAATGGTTTCATCAGCAAAAAAGTGCCAGTCAATCAGGCGGACTGCTTCAAGGGTTATCATAGCTGGTCCTCCCCGGCATCGCTGTACTCGCCTGCATCACTGTCCTCTCCTGCCTCAAGCGCATCCGGGGCCTCTGTGTCATCAATGCGGTCTGCCGCATCCGGGCTGTCCATGCCTTCCCCTCTGTCCGCTCTGGTGCCTGCGTTTGACCGCAGTTTTTCTTCCTGTTTGATTGCATCTTCAATCTCGCGTATCGCGGCCTGATCAAGGGTGAGGGCCAGCGAGGGGTACAGGATAACCGGTGCGTCCGGGTCGGTGGGATCGGCCGGCGCGTCGATGAGGCGGTACGCACACAGACGCTTCAATATATCCGCAAGGCGCGTTTTGGGCAGATCCCGGTCGGTCAGGGCACGATAGCGCTGCAGAAAATCAAGAACAGTCACAGACGGAAAAGAAGCCAGATGAATCTCCGTGCGTTTTTCTTCAAAGAGGAGGCGCAGAACCAACAGGGCGCAGGTTTCATCGCGGGAAAGCCGGGTACGCATCTCTGCACCTGAACGGCAAGCAATAACACCGAGACCCTCGTCGCGGGCAAGGGTGATGTCGGCGCAACTGAACCAGGCCTCAAGCAGGCTGATGTTTCGTATGGCAAAATCATAGAGACGCTCTTCTTTTTCGTAGCCGCGGATGATGAAGGTGCGCGACAGCAGTATCCGGACAGCCTTGCGGAAGATGTCATATTCGGGGTCGGTAAGGGCTGCGACGGCGCCAAGCTCGGCGATGTCTGGTCTCATTGTTTTCTCCTGAAGACAAGATCGGGAATCCGGTAGCCTTTTACTACAAGGTAGGCGTTTTGACCCTCTTCTACCCGATAGGCAAAGCGGCCAGAGCGGGAATCGGCATACAGGACAGCGTATAAAAAACGCACAAAGGAATCGGTGTCGATTATCAGGTCGGCAGGTGATAACAAGCGGGTAGTTCCGCCGGCCTGGTCCAGCCAGGAAGCAATCTTTGCCGGTGACAGCTGGCGCTCCAGACGCAGACGCAGTTCGGCTTCGATGCGCTCCATCTCTGCGGCAGATGCCTCAGGCGGAGGGCGCCAGTCCGGAGCGGTCTGTTCCTTCAGCCAGCGCCGGTAGCGTGATTCCGGGGCCATCTGGCGCGTGCTGTACACATGATGCGACAGATGACGGGCAAGCCCTTCGCGCTCTGTGATTGCTCGCACTATTGCGGCTATTTTTCCTGCCAGTGTGGAGTCCGGCTCCAGCAGGGTTTTTACCCGTTCGATGCTAGCCTTGGCGTACAGCATGTTGCGTCGGTCTATCTCGTCCAGCAGGGGATCGACTGCTTTCAGAGTGTCGCGGATTTCTTCCAGCATGGTTATCAGCCGCTCCCTGGCTTCGGCAGCAGTCGAACGGCTGATACGGGCGTATTTTGCCGCACTGGAAGCAAGCCATTCGGCGTCAACGAGCAGGGCTGCCACGGTTTTAAGAATGCGCGGGCGGTAGCGCGACAGGTTGTCCGACGTTTTTAGCCGCTTGTAGGCCCCGTCCAGAATATCCCCGGCATACAGGTCGTAATGCAGATGCAAGAGATCCCGGATCTCAGCCCCGCCTGAAAGGTCCGAAAGACGCTCATAGTGGTTTCGGATGCTTTGCGACAGAACCTTCAGGGAATCTATCAGAGAGATCGTTGCTGTGTGGGCATTCAGAACGGCATAATGACCGTTCTCTGCAGCAGCATCAGCTGTTAACAAAGAATAGACTGCTACAACATGACTTTCATATTCTGTTTTAAGCCCTTCTTCCACACGGGCAAGAGATTCAAAAAAAGGGCGGGCGTAAGGTGCCATGTTGATAATGCGGGTATAGTCGCTCAAGGTTTCCTCGGAAACCCAGCCTGTCTTGATAAGCGTACGCAAAAAACGCGAAGCCATATAGCGGGAGCTTTCGGTAAAGGGTTCTTCGGCATCCGCGGCGTCTCCCTCATCCGGGGTCAGTTCCTCCTCGGCCGAAAACTGTCCGCGATGCAGGGCTATGTATTCAGTGTAACGGGTAACCAGGGTGTTCCGCTCAACCCCGTGAGGCGACTCCTGAAACACCCGGTAATACATCACCAGAAAAGCCGCGTAATGCTCGCGGTTCGGGCTGGCCAGCGGAGAAAAAAAGAGCTGCGGCAGGGTATTGAAAACCCCGGTTAATGCAGGCATATACCGTCACTATACAGGCTCACAGAAAAAACTGCAATTTGTTTAAAAAGAGGTAAAATTCAGGCGCGCATTGTACTTCGCCGGCTTGAACGTCCTTCCGTGGAAGCGCGTGGAGCGTTCCAAATCAAAAAAACAACACTATTGATAGCAGTTAAAAAAGAGAACACCCATTCGTCAGTTGTGGTGTATAATTAGCTAATCTATAAGGAGGAATCGTAATGGCGGTTTCAACAACTACAAAAAGGACACTTTCGCAGCTGGTGCTGCGTATAGCCCTTGCTCTGTTTCTGGTAACGACCGGTATTTTGACCCTGCAGCTGGATCGCGGCTTCCTGGGCAGATTGCAGGCAGGCTTTGGCGGCAATGAGATAGCTACTGCTGTTCACAGCATTTTTAAAGGTGATGTGGCGAGTTTGATGATTATGCTGTTGGGCGTACTTGTCCTGGTTGCCGGCGTCTTTTTGCTGATCGGGCTTTTTATCAATGTTGGCAATTTTAACCGGATTGCGCTCTTTTTTGTGCTTGCGGTCTGGGTGGTCGTCATAATTCTGGTGGACATCATCGGCAAGGGAGGTCTGCTTTCAGGCGCTCTTGAGAGTACCGCAAAGATTCTTTCCTTCTTGAAGGTCTTTTCTGCCCACTTGCTTGTTCTTGGCGCGATTTTGAACGCGATGGAATAAGCTGGTCAATATATCAGAAAATCAGTTCTTTTATGGAAAGGCCGCTCCGTTACACGGACGGCCTTTTTTTTGTGCTTTGCTACTTTTTACGTTCATGCATCCTGATTGCGCAGCTGCAGCTGCCGTGAGTGATCATGCAGTAACCGCCCCACATGGTAAAAAGTCCCCAGAACAGCGGAAGATCCAGTACCTGAAGCAGGGTCGGGGCGGCTGGCTGGAAGGGGATACGGTATGCACCCCAGGCAGTTGCAAGACAGCCGATGGTTAGGGCCAGGTGACCTGCAAGCACAGTCAGGCGGCGCCAGCGTGTCCACCCGATTTTCCATCCCCATACAATAAAGAAGATGCCGACCGCAACTGTAATCAGGCGGTGCGGTTCTCTTCCGGTAATAAACTGGGCTATTCCGATCAAGGTAACCCCGACGCCAATCCAGAATGTTATTGCTGCTTTCATAGTATCCCTCTTAGTATGTAACACTTCGTGCTGGAGTTTTTCGCACCGGTGCGAGAAGGGTTACCCCAAGGCACAGGAGACCCAGAACGATAAAGGCCTGTGGAACAGAACGGTCGCAGAGGAAGCCGACCGCGAAATACAGTGTGGTGATCACGATGCGCTCAAGCATTGAAAGACCCGAAAGGACTGTTGCCCGTATGTCGCTGTCGATGGCATCATTGATCAGGGTTGTGGTAACCGGTTCGCGCATAAACCGCATCAGGGTTATACCGAAGATCGCAGCCAGCGCAAGAGGGAGTACCGGGAACAGACCGGCTGCAAAGTACAAAACCCCGGTTATGGCCGATGTGATTGCAAGCAGGGCCCCTGCAGGCACCCGCTTGCGGATTGCATCCATTCTGAACAGTACCAGGGCTCCCAGTCCGTTGAAGGCGGCCGAAATAAAACCGACTGCCCCGGCAGGAAAGCGGGTTCCGATCAGTATTGCCTGATAGAGCCAGAACATCATGAAGGTAATGCCTGCCACCAGCGCAGTATTGACTGAAAGACGTGCAAGAGCCGCTGTTTTGAACAGGGTTGTAAAACCGCGCACCCCGGTTTTTAAGGGATGCTCTTTTAATTCGGGCCGCCCGGCTTCGTGTACCCTCAGCACAATGAACCCTGCCAGTATAAGGGCTGTACCGCTTGCAGCGAAGGTTACGCCCAGGGCGCTTATATAGGGCACCAGGCCGGATGCTGCAAACAGGCTGCCGAGGGGAAAGGCCGCGAACATACCGGCACTGCCGAAGGCATTATAGCGGGCCATTTTTGCGGTAACAGTGACCGGATCGGTATCGGCTGCCCTGGCGGTTTCATACATCAGCGCATGATCGGCACCGCTTATGAGGCTGAAGGCCGCGGCGCAGGGAAACTGGATTGCCACCAGTACAGGGTAGGAGCGGGTAAAGGCGTATGCCAGAAAGCACAGTCCGAATACAACTGTGCCCAGAAAAAGCGAGATTTTGCGGCCGAACCTGTCGGCTACAACACCCGTAGGCACCTCAAAAGCAAACAGAAGCACCGAAAAGAGTGCCTCCATTGCGAACATCTGGGTATAGCTGAACCCAAGCCGTACTGTATAAAAGGCTACCGATACAGCACCGAAGAACTGAAGACTTTTGAGAAAGTTGAAGGCATACAGCAGCCGGATGTTGGTACTGTTTAAAACTTGATAGCCCCTTTAATCCCGATGTAAAATACTATCGGCAAAACAGTATCAGACAATTCGGGAACAAAAAAGCCCATCGCACCGCCTCCAAGACGGAAGGTGTTTCCGATTTTCAGCCATGCCGAAAGATCCGGGATAAAAACAGAACCTGTTTCCACAGTATTTATCAAACCGAATATTCCAAAAACACCGCCGCCAGCCTGGGCAGCCAGCGCAATCGGGCCGATGTTGTATTCAACCAGAAGATTCGGCCAGGCGGCTGTTATCAGGATAAGAGAATATGCACGTGCACCGAGGCCAAAAGTCCAGTGGTCAGTATTGAATGTGTAGTACAGCGCTGCCGAAGGGAAAGGAAAGGTGAACGGGATATTGATTCCCTCAGTGTCTTCCTCGGTGCTGATTGCGTTGATATTAAGCGGTATGTCAACACCAAGATCAATGCGAACCTGCGCATACACACCGGAGATGGTCATGCACACCATGATCAGAACCACTAAAAAACGTTTCATATACAACCTCCTGCCCCGGGGGGATGATGGCAGTGGTTTCCCGGGCCCTGATTTTGCAGTAAAGCATACCGGTTTGCATTATTTTACTTGCAAGCTGATGGCAAGCTACAAGAATGACATCAGCACTTCAGTAAACCGGCTCTACCTTCTTCTATTATAGGTCATATTTTAAAAGAAACAAATGCTTTTTTGGTCCGGTCGCTCGGGCCCGGTATACAGGGTTACTTCTTCTTCAACAAAGCCGCAAAGGGATTGTATGTATCGCTGTCATCGCCAGTATCCAGGTACTTACGGGCTGTTTCGTCTTCTTCCTCCGAGGTTGCCGGCTTGAGCGAGATGCGCCGGTTGGCCTGATCCACCCCGATAACCCGTACCGCCAGTTTCTGGCCGACCTTGACCCCGGCTCGCTGTCCGCCGGTTCCGGAAAAGGAGTTCAGCTCGGATGTATGCACCAGACCGTCGATGCCGCTTTCCAGGGTCACGAAGGCACCGAAGCCGGCGATGCGCGATACTGTTCCGGTATGCCGTGAACCTGCCGGGTAGCGCTCTGCAGCTGTCTGCCAGGGATCTGCAGCCAGGGCCTTCATGCTGATAGAAAAGCGTTCGTTCTTCCAGTCCAGCTTGAGAATCTGCGCAGTGACGGTCTGCCCGCGTTCAAGCACTGTGTTGATATCGGCTACACGCTCGCGCGAGATCTCCGATACCGGCAGCAGTGCCTGAACTCCGCCAATGTCTACAAAGGCGCCGAAGTCCTGAATTTGTACAACTGTTCCGGTTACTGTTTGACCCTCGGTCAGGGTTTTTCGCAGCTCGCTCATGCGGTCTGCGCGCTCGGCTTCCAGTATGGCCCGGTTTGAAACAGTGATTGAGCGTCCGCTGTCCTTATACTCGATAATCTTGAAACTCAAGTGTGTGCCGACACAGGCGGCGGAATCCTCCGCGCGGCGGTTGCCCATCTGCGAATAGGGACAGAAGGCCCGGCTTTCACCGATTTTTACTTCGTAGCCGCCCTTTATCTCCTTGTCCACCACCCCTTCAACAGGGATGCCTGATTTCCATGCGTTTTCCAGAAGACCCGGACCCGCCTTCTGGCCGCTCAGACGGGTAGTGAAGCGCATTTCGCCGTTTTTGGCTCCCAGGAACCAGGCCTTGACGGTATCGCCTTCTTCTACGGAAAGCAGGCCGTTTTCATCGGCGAGTTCAGCGCGTTCAAGTACGCCCTCGCTTTTACCTCCCAGATCCAGAAAGATGTAGTCCGGGGTAATGGAAACGATGACCGCTTCAATCTGCTGACCGATATCAAGTTTTTCCATGCGGGCCGTATGTTCGGCGAAGGCTTTTTCGAAGGCTGTCGGGCCTGATGGTATGTGTTCTTTCATGCGTGGTTTCTCCCTTCTGTGTATGGAGGGGAGTATAGCAGAAAGCAGGCTTGTGATACATCAGTTACTGCTATCAATATTGTTGTTTTTTCTACTGCGTACACCTCTTTATCGACCTGCCGGTGAGCGGTTATGTCACCGGCGTGCCATCATGTTGTGCAGCCCGCCGCCGTTGGTTACCTTTTTGTAGCCCATTTGCTTAAGCTGTCTGAGGGCATAGGCGGAGCGGGCTCCGGAGGCACAGTACACAATGACCTCGCGTTCTTTCTCGCCGATAATTGAAGCTGCCCTGCCGGGAAGATCATCCAGAGGCACATTGATCGCACCGGGTACAGCTCCCATGCGGAATTCCTGCGGGGTGCGGACATCTATAACCAGAGGGCCTTTCGGGGCCTTCGGGGCGGGTTCAGTTTCAGCTTTTTTTCCGGAAACGTCTGACCTGGATGCGCCCGAAGCTGATGCGCCTGAAGCTGATGCGCTTGAGGCCGGTAATTCCTTGACAGCCTTTTTGGGTGATACCGGTTCAAGGCCGACAGTCAAACGGGCAAAGGGCGCGACTCTGGCTTGTCGTTCAAGAGATATATACCCACCAGAAAGATTAAAGACAGACGGATGCCCGGCTCCTTTAAGCATGCGCAGGGCAACGTGTCCTTTTTGCCCGTCATCGCTGATTACCAAAATTGTCCGGTCGCGGGGCAGACTATCCATATTTTCGCGCAGGATAGGCTGACTTGCGTTTGTGCTTCCCTCAAGATGCGCCCGGTTAAAGCTGATCGGGTCGCGCAGATCAAAGACAACCGGTGAGTGTGTATCAAAAAAGGTTTCCAGATTACGGGCGAGTACAGACGGTGAAAACCCGGTGCGGTGGTTTTCTGCGGTAAAGGCTGCCATGTGCACGGGTCCGTTCGGACTGTTAAACGGCGGGGCGTAGGCCAGATCCAGCTCTGCAAGGTCTTCCAGCGTGAGTTTCCCTGCAATGGCAGCGGCGAGAACGTCTATGCGTTTGTCTACACCGATGCGGCCTGCGGCCTGGGCTCCCAGTATCCTGCCGTCCTTCCTGTCGAAAACAAGCATAAGTGTCACTTTTTGTGAGCCGGGATAATAGGCTGTATGGCTTGCCTTGTGCACGACAACGGCATCAGCGTCGTACCCTGCCTCTCGTGCCTGGGTTACAGAAAGTCCGGTTGACCCGGCCGCAGCTTCAAACAATTTAACGATGGATGAGCCGCTTGCACCCTTATAGGCTTTGCTGCCTCCAAGAGCGTTTTCGGCGGCGATGCGTCCCTGTCTGTTTGCAGGTCCTGCAAGGGGTATGCGCACTTTTCGTCCGTTTACGCGGTGTTCCACTTCAACCATATCACCGGCAGCCCAAATGTGAGGATCGCTGGTTTGCAGGCGGTCATTTACCAAAAGGCCGCCTGCATCACCAATGGCAAGACCTGAGTCTTTGGCAAGCTGGAGGGTGGGGCGGACACCGACAGAAAGGAGCACCAGATCTGCATCCAGGGTGCTTTGATCGTTCAAGCGTATCTTGTTTTTTTCGATTGCTGCCAGGGCCTTGCCGGTATGAATGCCTATTCCATGGTCAAGGAGTTCTTTTGTAAGGAAGCCTGCAATCTCGGCCTCAAGGTTCGGCATAATCTGCGGGGCCAGCTCGATAACGTTTACAGTAAGCCCGCGCCGCGCGAGTGCTTCGGTCATTTCCAGTCCGATAAAACCTCCGCCTATCACGGCCGCTGTGCGCGGTTTTCGTGTTTTGATGAATTCGTCAATTGCGTCCATATCAGAAAGGGTCCACAGCTGGAACACGTTTTTCCCGGACGCACCGGGAAGATTTGGTACGATCGGTTTTCCTCCCTGGGCGAGGATAAGTGAATCATAGCTGAATACCGTTTCTTTCCCAGTTGAACGGTTTACAGCAGTAACGGTTTTCTTTTCGCGGTCAATCTGTACCGCTTCGGTGGTGGTATGAACTGTTACATCATATTGCTCGCGGAAGGTTTCCGGACTCGCCAGAATCAGATCAGATCTGTTTGCTACCTCGCCTCCGATATAATAAGGCAGTCCGCAGTTTGCAAACGACACATCCTCGCCGGCTTCAAGCAGGGTTATTGAAGCCTCTGCGTCCAGCCTTCTGGCACGGGCGGCTGCTGTAGCTCCTGCGGCTACTCCGCCGATAATCAGTATATGTTTCATGTAACACTCTCCTTTAATGCACTGCCCATGAAAGTTTCTCAGGGGATCTATGGTTAGTGTAGCGGAAAGTGTTGTGGTTATGCTGTGATAAAGTCACCAAGCAGGAAGGCTTGTGGCATTATTGAAGCTGATGACAAA
>CAZXJV010000014.1:0-42485 GCA_964641135.1 uncultured Treponema sp.
CGGCAGAGCGGACGCGCAAACGAGTTTTCATATCCGATGCTGAAGAACCGTATTCACCGGTTGGCAAGGAATTATCTTAATCTTTTTGATGCATCACTGAGCTCTTTTGCTCTTCCTGAAAACATTGCCTTCGATGGCTTTGAGTCCTATCTGCGTAGTCAGTACATACCAAATAACTTCAACATCGCAATCGGTTCCGAGTCCAGGATACCATATGGATTTACCCTCAGTCTGATGAGACGAAAAGGCACCATGACTGAAACACAAAAACATAACCGTTCAATTCTTGATCGCTACTGGCGGCCGGAGCCACAGGAAGTCACTTCGGCCTGCAAGACACTATTTCGTGATATTCTCTCTCTCTTTATGAATCGCGGGCTTAATACGCCCTTAAAAATTTTCAGCGACAAAAAAAGGGAGTATCCCTTTGCCCTTCGTGATTTGCAGGAATATCGGCATCTGGCTGCTCTTGATCTTGTGGAGCACCGAACGATCAGTTCGCGGGCAAAACGGACAGGAAAAAACCCGTTATTCCCGGTCAATTATCTTGACAGAGAGCTCCGCAAAAACTCTGCGGCTCATACCCGTGAAACAGTTCGCCAGGATCGGGAAGTCTCGATGAGCCTTTCACGAATGACGATGCATATTGGTCATCATACCTTTATCAAGCCGTTCAGGATAACCAACCGAGTCAAGAACACCATAACACAAAGCCACGCCGAGAAGGTGCATTTGTTGGATACGGATGAAGCGCTGTATGCATTTGAACGATTGTATACGCATCGACATGTGTGGAGCAGGCAGCGCATGAAAGCAAAATGGATGGAAGATATCTGGTTAATGAAAAAAAAGAATCCACCGATTGTTGATTTCAGGACAGGAATGGTTAAAGCAAGCGGTCAACCGGGGAACGGGTGGGTCGCGGCACACTTATGTTTATAATGGTGAAAACCACAGAGGAAGGAGGTGTATGATAAAAAAAAGTGACGTATTAATCTGCGCCATTTTATGTGAGGGTAATATCAACAATATTGATAGCAGAAAAAAATTGACATCTCCTGGTAACCATGATAGTTTTTTAATAATAAAGTGGCAAATCGTTAAACCTTGACAAAGAATCTGCTTGTCCACAAAAGGGGAGAAAAAATGAAAAAAGAATTTTGGATTTTCTTTTCACTGGCACTGCTTTTTTTTGTTGCGGGGTGTGCGTTTGATCAACCTGATGTACCTGCTTCGATGATTGATGGTATGGTCGGTGAACCAGCTGATTTTGCAGCTTGGGAAGCTCAGGTAAACGCGGATTTTGCAGTTATTCTTGAATCATTGGGAACTGATAATTCCGAAAAGGCCCTGGCTGTTTTTGACAGTAAGTATAACACACGGCTCATGGAAGATTTTGAACCTGCATTACGCGCTTACAGCCGTTCAGCCGGTAAGGGTGGATCGAATTATCCGCCGTTAAACGACATGCCCTTTGTACGTGATGGTGCAGTCTACCTTTCTGGGGGTGCTACTGATTTAGTCGGTGGAATAATCGGCTGGGTTGCCCCCAAGAATCTGCCTGGAGGTTATTATCACGGAGCGGTTCTTGATTTGGACAAGGTAGACCCAAATAACCCTGAAACACCCAGTTTGCAGACGGCTATTCCAAAGGGGGCCGGGTATGAATCTGTTACTGACTGGAGGGGGAAGGTCAATGCTTCGGTCATGAACCCGGTTGTTACTCTCTTAAAACCGGCATTAGACTCCGCGCAATCCTGGATGCATATATACTGCCGGCCGGAAAATACAAACATGGAATACGGATTCTTTAAAAACTATGTTAACATTTTTAATCTTGTAACAAAGGATGATATGTATACATGGTACTGTACTAAAGTTGTCTGGCATGTATACAATCGGATTGGAATAAACGTCGATTCCAATGACACCCGTGTTGATTTCAAAAAATCCGGTTTATACAGTTTGGTTAAGGCATATTACAGTACATTGTATTTCTGGAGTTCATCCCGCGCTAATAATGCAATTAATGCTTATATAGCAGATGCTCGAACAAAGATTGTTTTAGCTGAAGAAATTCTACTTTCGCCTCATCTTGTTAAAGTATACGAACGGATTCGTGAATGAGTAATCCCGTATTCGCGGGAAAACCAAGTAAGGGCGCGGCTCTTTTAGCAGCGTCCTTTTTTCTTGTTTTTTCCCTTTTTTTTTCTTGTTATGAGACAAACGGTATAATTCCGGAACCTGGAGTAAAAGTCTTTAGTCATGAAGGGTTTTTGTGTGCTCCGGTTATTAACGGGAAAACGCGCCTTTTTAAAACCGGCTACGGTATTCCTCAGCGTGCGGCATCGGTTTTCGGTTCAGGTATCCTGATTTGGGACAGATCCTCTGCTACCTTACAATATCGAAGCTTTTCCGGTTCACTGATTGCCGGTACATCTCTTAAGGCCGCTTCTGTGCAGATTGATGACCGATTTATATTAACCCGGTCTGTACTTTTTGAAGAAGATGTAGGCTTCCGATTTACATTATATACAACGGATATACAGGGTTCAGTAATTACTCTTAAGGAACATTGGTCTGTCATTTTGGACTGTTTCCCGTCGGACTTAGTGATCAGATCTGATGGTTCTGTATTATTGACGGGGGGAAATCGTTCCGATAGTTTTCACAGACTATGGTATATCGGACAGACAGGATTAATAAATCTCATTTATGAACAATCCTGGCAGGGACATTTTTTAAGAATAGTACATCGTGGTGATGATATCTTGCTTTTTGCGTCAGCACGCGATAAAGCTTCTGCCGATACACATCTTACGTTGATAAACTACAATTACTTATCTGGTGAATCAGTTATCACAGTTTATAAGCCCTCGGAACTTCCTTCAGATGGCCTTTGTTGGTTCGGATATGGATTTGTTTGGCAAAATACCTTTGTTTTACCCATGGCGCTAACAGACGGTACAATATCGCTGGTAGTGCTTGATTTTCTGAAAGAGAGTTGCGAGGTTTTGTCTGTTACTGCCGATTCAGGTGGCTGCTTTGTACCGCTGGGACAAAACCAACACGGGTTCTGGTATTTAGCTCACGATTCATTAAGAGATAACACATATTTCTCACTTGGTATTTTTGACGGAGAGAGTGTATATCTCAAAAGAATCAAGTAAGCTAGCCTTTTTTTTGTTTTTCAACAATATTGATAGCAGTATCCAGGGATCATCCCAGTGTAATTTTCCACAGTCGATGAATCTTCTTGTTACGGAAGTCCTCAGGAACTGATTCAGCACTCAAATCACGGATGACCGTACCGGGCCTGACTGCGGCGCCGCCGATGAGGTCCGGATCAAATTGAAGGGACCGCGAATTGGTTGAAAAATACAAGGTTCCTCCGCCATTCAATACTGCAAGGCATGAACGGCACAGCTCTGCCCAGTCTCTGTTTATGTCCAGTATATCAGACGCCCTGCTTGAGTTTGAAAACGTAGGGGGATCGCAGATGATAAGATCCCAGCTGCGTTTCATGCGGCGTGCTTCTGCAAGGAATGCTTTTACATCTGCATGAACAAGCGGCCAGCTTTCAGCAGCTTTTTTTTCATCCGGGGAGCAAAGTGCGGATCGTTCGCCGGGCCCGGGAGCGCGGGTATTAAAGCCGTTCAGCACAAGATTATCTGCAGCCCAGGCCAGGTATGTCTTGGAAAGATCTACCGAGGTAACACTGCGGGCTCCGCCAGCTGCGGCATGAACAGAAAACGCTCCTGTATAGCAGAACAGATTCAGTACATCCTTGCCGGCGGCTTCGGCGCGCACCATGGCACGGGCCGGACGGTGATCAAGAAAAATCCCGGTGTCCAGATAATCGTTTAAATTGACAAGGAACTGTGATCCGCCTTCGCACACAGTGATGCGTTCCCCGCCGGATGACAGTTTTTCGTACTGTGATTCTCCCCGTTGCTTTTTCCGGAATTTTGTAACAATGCGTTCCTGGGGTATAGCAAGGACATCGGCGGCTGCCTCGCGCATGGCGTCAAGCCAGCGCTGTTCTTCTTCGTCCGGTTTGTCGTAGGGCCGTTCATACAGGGCTATGTGCAGGAATGCGAGTTCCTCTGCTGCGGTTTCAGCAACCGGTGACCGGCATGCGGTGTAGATATCCACAGCGAGGGGAATTTCTGGTATATCTTTGTCGTACAGGCGCCAGCAGCTGACGCCTGTACGACGGGCCCATTTACGCAGGTGCCGGTACTGTTTTTCCAGCCGGTTTGCAAAAAGCACTGCCTGAGCTGCAGTGCGCTGCTGTGTATCTGCACTGCTGCGCTCTGTGTGTTCAGTCATCAAGGCAGTGTTTCCCGCGGGTTGATGAACACTCATCCCTCGATGCGTTCATCATCACGCACAGCATTGCGTAACCTGAAGTAAGATCTTCTTTTTGTACAACAACGGATTCAGGAACCTTCAGTTTGACATTTGTAAAATTCCATATAGCCTTGATGCCGGCCGAAACCAGGACATCAGTTACCGGTTGAGCCTGGCTTGACGGCACGGTCAGGATTGCGATTGTAGCCTTAAGGCTTTTAATCTGGATAGGCAGTGTTTCCATGGAAAGAACCGGGACGCCGTGAATGGCTTTGCCGATTTTCCCCGGATCCTGATCAAAGGCGGCGCACAGGTGAAGGCCATGATACTGGAACCCCTGGTAACCGGTCAGGGCGGTGCCCAGGTTTCCGGCGCCAACCAGAATAGCCTGCTGGACACGGTCCCAGCCGAGAAAGTGTTCGATTGCTGCTGTCAGGGCAACAGCCGGGTAGCCCTTTTTGGGCTTGCCTACAATACCGGTAATAGCCAGATCTTTTCGCACCTGGATCGGTTCCAGATGCAGTTCCTGGGCGATTACGGTTCCGGAGATATATTCAGCCCCTTCTTCCCGGGCCTGACGGATAATATGCAGGTAGGATGGAAGCCGCCGGATGGACGGTACCGCTGTAATTTTCTGTTTTGCCATTGTCTCTTCTTCCTGTTATCGTGTGAATTTTAACGATATCTGAGAATGCCGTTCGCGTCAACTGTAAAAAAACTGTTTACCTTTTTAAAAACAAGCAGCTCCGGTACGCTGGATATAATTGCGTCTTTTCTGTATACTCATTGCCAGCTTTGTACCATCCCACACAGGAGAAAACAGCAATGTATGAACCGGTAGACCCGAAAGTGAACTTTCCCGCACAGGAAGAGAAGATTCTCTCGTTCTGGCAGAAAAACGACATTTTCAAGAAGTCCATTACAGCACGTGAGGGTTCCCCCGAGTACGTTTTTTATGATGGCCCCCCCTTTGCAACCGGTTTGCCTCATTTCGGTCATTTTGTGCCCAGTACGATAAAGGATATTATTCCGCGCTATCAGACCATGAAGGGTATGAAGGTTGAGCGACGTTTCGGTTGGGACTGTCACGGGCTTCCTGTTGAAAATTTGATAGAAAAAGAGTTGGGACTCAACTCGAAGACCGAGATCGAAGCCTTCGGTATCGCCAACTTCAATGAAGCCTGCCGGGACAGCGTTTTGCGCTATGTAAATGAATGGCGGGCAACAATTACCCGCCTCGGCCGCTGGGTTGATTTTGACAACGACTATAAGACCATGGAAGCGGATTATATGGAGTCCATCTGGTGGGTTATGAAAACCCTCTGGGACAAGGGTCTGTTATATGAAGGGCATTATATTCTTCCGTATTGTCCGCGCTGTGCAACCGTGTTGTCGAACCATGAGCTGAATCTTGGCGGCTACAAGGATGTTCATGATCCGGCCATTACTGTCCGGTTCAAGGTGACCGGTGCTGTCGCATCAGCAGCCGCTGCAGCGACAGTTGCAGAAACTGACGACTCCCTGACAGATGGACACACCTGGCTGCTGGCCTGGACAACAACACCCTGGACGCTGCCAAGCAATCTTGGTCTGACTCTGGGTCCTGATATTGACTATGTTCTGATCGCAGACGGTGAAGACCGGTATATCCTTGCAGAAGCCCGTTTGGGTGCTTATTACAAGGATCCTGCTGCCTGTACTGTTATCTGGAAAAAGAAGGGCCGCGAGCTTGAAGGCCTGATCTATGAGCCCCTGTTTCCATTTTTTAAGGATCTGGCACATACCGCTGACGGAAAACCGGGAGCTTTCAGAACTTTCACTGCAGGTTTTGTAACTACCGAAGACGGTACCGGTATTGTGCATACCGCTCCTGGCTTCGGTGAGGACGACAATAAGGTCTTTAAGGGAAGCGGTGTTCCTACGGTCTGCCCGGTTGACGCCGAGTGCCGTTTTACCGCCGAGGTTCCGGACTGGCAGGGCCAGTTTGTAAAGGATGCCGACAAGTCCATAATGGAACACCTCAAGGCAGAAGGAAAGCTGGTAAAACGTGATCAGCTGCTGCACTCCTATCCGCACTGCTGGCGCTGTTCAAGTCCGCTTATCTACCGTGCTGTAGGCAGCTGGTTTGTCAGTGTTGAGAGCATCAAAGAAAAACTTTTAAAGGCAAACTATCAGATTTACTGGCAGCCTGATCATATCAAGGACGGCAGATTTGGAAAGTGGCTGGAAGGCGCCCGTGATTGGGCAATCAGCAGGAACCGCTACTGGGGAAATCCGCTTCCGATCTGGAAATGTCCTGACTGTAATAAAACCCTCTGTGTAGGAAGCCGCAGCGAGCTCAAGGAACTTTCCGGAGTCCTGGCAAATGATCTGCACAAACACTATGTAGATGATATCACCATCCCGTGTACCTGCGGTTCCACAATGCACCGTGTCCCCGAGGTTCTGGACTGCTGGTTTGAATCCGGTGCAATGCCCTATGCACAGAATCATTACCCTTTTGAGAACAAGGAATACTTTGAACAGCATTTCCCGGCAGACTTTATTTCCGAAGGGCTTGATCAAACCCGCGGATGGTTTTACACCCTTACGGTTCTGGCTGCAGCCCTGTTTGACCGGCCTGCCTTCCGCAACTGTGTTGTTAACGGTCTTGTTCTGGCGACTGACGGCAAGAAAATGTCAAAAAGCCTGCGGAATTATACAGATCCTAACACGGTTGTTAATGAATTCGGTGCCGATGCATTGCGTCTGTTTTTAATGCATTCTGCTGTTGTGAAAGCTGATGATCTTAAATACAGCGATGAAGGCGTCCGGGATATTCTTAAGGGTATTCTGATACCGTTATGGAACAGTTACAGCTTTTTTGTTACCTACGCCTCTATTGATGGTTGGCAGGCTGATGAAAAATCAGCCGCTGTGCCGGACAGCCAAAACCCCCTGGACCGCTGGATCATCTCCATCACCGAAAAAATGGTGTATGATGTTACCTCGGCCCTGGATGCGTATGATTTAACCCGTGCAATCGATCCAATCATCGGATTTATCGATCAGCTGAATAACTGGTACATCCGCAGATCCCGGCGCCGCTTCTGGAAGAGCGAAAATGACGGTGATAAAAACCTTGCTTATGCAACCCTGTACCGGGCGCTGAAAACATTTGCGCTTGTGGCGGCTCCGGTTGTTCCCTTTATTACTGAGAGCATCTGGCTTAATCTGCGCCTGCCCGGAGAACCTGAATCGGTTCACCTGGCGGATTATCCGGTGTATAACGAACAGTTGCGGGATACCGCGCTTGAGTTCAAGATGATGACGGTGCAAAAAGCAGTATCCATGGGACGATCCCTGCGCTACCAGTTTAATCTTAAAACACGTCAGCCTCTTAAAGCAGTAGAGCTGGTAACCCGCAATCCGGAAGAAAAAACGGTACTGCTCGAGATGGAAGAAAGCATTCGTGATGAACTGAATGTCAAGGAAGTTGTATTCCATGAAAAAGAAGATGAGCTTGTGGAGTACAGCGCAAAAGCGAACTTCCGGGTGCTGGGCAAGGAATTGGGACCGGCCATGAAAATAGCGGCCGTACAGATTGAAACCTTGTCTTCTGCTGAAATCCAGTCACTGCTTGACGGAGCAACCCTGAGTATAGAGGTTGAAGGCCGGCACGTTGAACTGACTGCCGAGAAAATTACCGTGAACCGCATTGAAAAAGCCAATCTCAAGGTTGTAAATGAAGGCACACTGACTGTAGCTTTGGATACCGAAGTTACCGAAGACCTGTTGATGGAAGGCTGTGTACGGGATCTGGTACGCGGAGTGCAAAACCTGCGTAAAGAACGGGGGCTTGAGGTTACTGACCGCATAACCTTGTATGTTTCAGCTCTACCATCAGCTGATGATGCAACCTCTGTAGATCTGTTGCAGCGATCCTTTGAACGCTTTACAGAGTATCTGACCAGTGAAACACTTGCCGTGTCCGCCCAGTGGTATGAACCTTCTGCTTCCCGACCGGATTCCTCGCCTGTCCGGATAGAAGCCGGGGATCATCTTTGGGAGGCAGATCTTGTTCGTGCAGTTCACTAGGACCGGCATGCCGGTCAGTCAGGCCCTGCCGGTATCAGTGCCAGCCACCCCGCGAAGCATTGGCTGGTATGCTGTGCTGGTAGCGATGCTGGTAGTGCTGACCGGGGGATGTGCCACCAGGGCAGGTCTTGCGGAAAAAGATCCTGCCGTATTGTTTGATGGTGCAGACTGTCTTCTTGTATTGCCGGTAGACGCCAACAGAGCCCTTATTGAGCTTCTTGTTTCCGGTTTTTTGGATAGCGGGGACACATCCCGTCTGCTGGACCGTACGCGACGTGTTCTTGTTGCTGTCTATTCGGATGAATCGGAATCCTCCGGCTGGCAGGCACGTCTTTTTGCCTCAGGCGATTTTCCGTCTTCCTTGTCACGGTTTGCCTTTCCCCCGTCAAAAGGGTGGGTCCGCCGTTCAACAAAGGGTCTGCCTGCCTGGTATGAGGCAGAGCAGCTTGCTGTATCATTACCCCGTTCCGGACAGGCATTTGCCGTATCCGGAAAGCGGGCAGGCGAGGGTGTTCAGGATTTATTACGAAAGAATGCTTCCCTGGATGCATCTGTTGTACATCCGCTTCCGGAACGCCTGCGTCAGCATCAGTTTTTCGGGGACGAAATACTTGTCTGGACAGAAAAGCCCGGTGTCCTTGCCGCAAGCATTGTAGGTCCCCTGATACGGCTGCCCCTGGATTCCGCAGAACTGATTCTTGTACCGTCTGCCGACCAGTATCTGCTTTCTGCCCGCCTTGTGCTTTCGGACGAACGCACTGTACGGGCAGTTCGTACCGTCCTTCTTTTGGCATTTGGAGCCGACTTCAAGTCTGAAGGCCGTGTTCTTTTTATTGAAAAGGTGCCTGTTCGTACAGCTACACTTGCCGAAACCCTGTCGCGTTTTATATATTTTTAGGAAGGTGCACTCCTTGCACTACATGTATAGACCGTGCATGATGAACACGAAAGAAAATGTACCCTGCATTGGAAGGAGATTTTAGCATAATGCCAACCTACGAGTATGTATGCGATTCCTGTAATCATGGATTTGAACAATTTCAGAAAATGACTGATGAACCGGTAAAATACTGCCCTGAATGCGGAAAATCCGTACGAAGGGTATTGTCGGGAGGTCTTGGAATACGTTTCAAGGGATCCGGCTTCTACTCAAACGACAGTACTGCGCCATCCGCCACAAGTTCAGAAAAAGGACAAAAGAAGACTGCAGCACCTGCCGCCTCTGCCCCCTGTTCCGGATGCTGCGGTTCAGCCTGCAGCGCAGAGTAAGGACGGGATGAAATCAGCGCCGCGTTTTTTTTGTGAACATTGCGGGGTAGAGGTTTCCGCGGCATCGCGGAACTGTCCAAAGTGCGGTCGTTTTTTTGCATCGGTAAAATGTCCGTCCTGCGGCTATTCCGGTGAAACAGCCCTGTTCCGGGACGGATGTCCGGCCTGCGGTTATGCCCTGCCGGGAACCCCGGTCAGTACGTCTCAACGCAGTGCTTCAAAAAAAAACCGGTCCCGCAGGACCGATCCATTACCGTTGTGGCTGTATCTGTTGGCTCTCGCGCTTTTGGCTGTGACAGCCGTGCTGATTATCCGGCCTTTGTAGATTCCTGCTCAATACCGGGAAGCTGTTTTATAGCATGAAGCATTTCCGGATCAGGGCGTATAAAATCCAGTGACAGAATATAGTTGTTTCTTGTTACCCGGCATATAGTGTCGAACAGGGTAGCATCAATTTTTAACGAACAATTATCCACCTGCATACCGATCTCCATACCTGCGACAGCCGAAGATGTATCAGGACGGAAACGTACAGACGAAAGAGTCAACGCGTCCAGTTTTCCGGTGATGATTGTGCCGTTGGAAGGATTTGTGCACATAAACTGTACACGGGCAGCTGTTTCCGGGGAAATCAGGCGTCCTTCGGCAGGATATACCGGTGTGTAGCGGCTGAAAAGACCGCTTAACCGTGTTTCATCTTCTGCTGCATTCGCACAGCCGGAAATAAAGCCCTGAACTCCCAGCTTTGCTGCCTTGTCTGCATCGGTCTGATCAAAACGCTCTCCTGTTAAAAGAACAAGAACCGTCTGTTCCCGGGTTGTATCCGTGCGGATGTACTGTACCAATGTTTTCCAGTGACGGGGAAAATCAGTTGAATCGATGAATACAGCTTCGGGTTCAAGCTCGTACAAATTGTCCAGGGCTTTGACCGGTGAACGGTAGTGCACAAGATTAAAGCCCAGCGGGCACAGGGTGCGTTCGAGCCCTTCGACAGCGTCATTTGTTTCAGCGACAAGCAGGGCAATCATGCTTACCTCGTTCCGGTTGTGCCGATATTATCTACGGTGTAATCAACAACCCGCCAGATTCCGTCACGCTGTTCAAGAGAATAGGTATAGCGTTTAATCTCTTCAAAATTCTGGTAGGCGAACCACTTTTTAACTAGCACAGTAGCATTGGTCCTTGTGTAGGATGTTTCTTCTATTTCGAAGGATCGCGGAATCGCAACGATATCACGATCAATTCGTGACTGGCTGAGACTCTGCTTGTATTCTTCTATCATTCTGAACTGCCCCTGTTCATTTTCCGACCGGAACCGCTGGTTAAGTCCGGGATGACGCATCAGCATGGTTCTGATATCCATATATAAAAAGTATTGATCCCACTTTGACTGCTGTCTGGCGGTAACCATGTAGCTGATAACCTCATCGGGCGGGATACGCTGGGGCTGCAGGGGTTCAGCCGTTACCGGAGAAACCGGGAGGAAGCGGCTTGCAGCCGGACCCGGTGAAGGTTTGACCTCAAGTGTCAGGCGGTTGGTAACAACATGGGTCTCGCTTGCATCATTCAGTCGTTTCAGTTCAGGATAAAAATAGCCTTCAATAATGTAGATTCCCGGATCATCAATTTTCAGATAATCTTTAAGATTCACGGTAAACGAGTACTCTTCGCCGGACTCAAGGCTCAGTTCACGAAAAAACACACTGGAGCGGTCCGATCGGCGCCTCCAATAGTGGTCGGTATAATCAAGACGTGTATTGTTCGGCTTCCAGCCGGCAAAATCCAGGCTGAAAAAGTGCTGCTCCGCAAGTTTGAAACGTATGGTTCCTGGCGTATTATTCGCTATGCCGACCCGTATCATGATCGGTTCGGTAGGTGAATTACCGGGATAGTAAATGCGTCTGTCATGAAACCGTATACTCAGATCGGCCCCGCCGAGTGCGGCTTCGCTGTTCACTGCGGTCCTGTTTTGGGCGAAACCGGTGCCTGTCAGACATGCAAGTAACACGGATATAATTATAAACTGTTTCACGGAACAACTCCTGTGATTATCAAAAACGGGTACAGCAATTCAAGACAAAAAGCACCCTGTTACTGTATCGGCCTTTATCTTGCCGCTCATTAGTGCTATTATACCACCCGACATGTCACCATTCATACCTCCCGCACCGGCCCTGGCATTGCAAAGGGCCATATTCAGTTGGCCGGCCATGCATTCCCTGCTTGATGCCCTTGAGTCCGGACCCTGGCCCCGTGAACTTGAAGGCCTTACCGGAGGCCTTACCGGCTTCTTTTTTGCCGGACTTGCTCCCCGTTTACAGGGCCGGCTGGTCATCGTTGTTCCGACCGAAAAAGATATAGAAACCCTTGCGGCCGATCTTGACCTGACCGGTCTGGAATTCACCGAACACCCCTGGTGGGGTACTATGGCTTACCGGACCGCCCCTGTTGGCTCTGCGGTTTTCGGCCGCCGTTCTGCCAGCCTTTCCGGCCTGTGCGGGCCGTCCCGCAACCCGGAAACCGGAGACCCTGCCATTCTGGTCCTGACTCAGCGCTCGCTGTTAACACCGGTACCCCCGCCTGATGTTTTTGGTGAGACCCTTGAGCACATTCGCTGCGGTCAGCAGCTGGATACTCCTGCCCTGGCCGAAAAACTCTCCCGGTGGGGCTATACCCGTGTGCCCCGTGTCACTGTTCGCGGTGAATTTGCCCTGCGCGGCGAGGTCCTTGACGTGTTTTTGCCAGGTGATGAACTGGCGATCCGTGTTGTTTTTGATTTTGACAAAGTAGAAAAAATTACCCGGTTTGATACGGCCGATCAAAGTTCTGCCGGGGTCCTGGAAACCCTGACGCTCTATCCGGCCCGGGAGCTGATCTGGAACCCACAGCGCCTGGAAACTCTGCGCCGGCGTCTTGAAGCGGGTTTTGAACGCGAACACGCTACAGGTGCAGGCCCGACTCCGGAGGTGTTCCGTTCCGCTGTTGAATCTTTGCTGGACCGCCTTGAAACCTGCGGTCAGGCCGCCGGCGAAGAACTGTTATACCCTCTGGCTTTTGAACAATCATACAGCATCCTTGATTATCTGGATGATACTGACCGTATCTGCTACCTTGATTGGGACCGTCAGGTTAACGCTGTGGAATCCCTGGAACGTGAATATCAGGGCCTGTACCGTAAACAGCATCTGGCTGTACACGACGGCGACAGTATTCCCTGGGCAGTCCTGTTTCCTGAACCGGCCGAACTGCTTCTTGATTTTCAGCGTGTAGCAGATTCCCGTATCCCAGGCATCCGCTTGCGTACCATCCACGGCGCTGATGCCCTGGCAACCGAACGCCTGCGTCTGACAGTAGATCCTCCCCGCAGCTTTTTTGGTAACATCGTTTACCTGAAGGAAGAATTATCAACCCTGATTTCCGGCGGCTGGAAGATCTGTGTTTTCGCTGAAAGCGAACACCAGGCACTGCGTGTCAAGGAACTGCTGAAAGAACTTCCGGTCGACATTGTACCCCTTAATCTTTCCAGCGGATTCGGCCTGCCTGAACTCAAGATCATGGTTATCCATGAAAACGAGATATTCGGACGCCGCAGGCGCATTCCTCATTCGGTAAAACATGCAAAAAGCAGTGTAATAGACACCTTTGTCGAGCTTAATCCCGGAGATTATGTTGTCCATGTCAATTACGGAATCGGATTGTTCAAAGGTATTGATCGTATCAAGGCTGTCGGTAACGAACGCGATTACATCAAGCTTGAATACGCTGACGAAGAAACCGTGTTTATCCCGATCGAACAGGTTAACCTGGTTCAGCGGTACATCGGTAATGAGGGCGAAGCCCCCCGGCTTGATAAACTGGGCTCAAAAAGCTGGGAAAACCGGAAAAACCGTGTCAAAAAATCGGTGGAAGATATTGCCGGCCGCTTGATCGACCTGTATTCACGCCGCAAGGCTGCCCGTGGTTTTCCCTTTCCGGCCGATGGCGAATGGCAGACTGCCTTCGAGGCCGCCTTCCCCTACGAGGAAACAGAAGATCAGCTTACCGTCACCGCCGAGATCAAGGCTGACATGGAAAAGGATACTCCGATGGACCGTCTGGTCTGCGGCGATGTCGGCTATGGTAAAACGGAGGTTGCCATGCGCGCAGCCTTCAAGGCAGTGATGGGAGGGAAGCAGGTAGCCTTTTTGGCTCCTACAACCCTTCTTGCAGAACAGCACTTTGATACAGTCACTGACAGGTTTTCCAGCTTTCCGGTTCGGGTAGCCCAGCTGTCCCGTTTTGTGCCTCCGGCTGAACAAAAAAAGGTTCTGGAACGGCTTGCAACCGGTGATATTGATATTTTGATCGGTACCCATCGCATCATCCAGAAGGATGTACGTTTCAAGGATCTGGGATTAATTATTATTGACGAAGAACAGCGGTTCGGTGTGAAGGACAAAGAGCGTCTAAAAGAAATGCGCGCAACTGTGGACAGCCTTTCCATGAGTGCAACCCCGATTCCCCGTACGTTGCACATGTCTCTTCTGAAAATTCGTGATATGAGTCTTTTAACAACACCTCCACAAAATCGGCATCCCATTGAAACAGTGATTGATGGATTCAACGGTGACCGTGTAGCCCAGGCCATACGGCGCGAGGTGGAACGCGGCGGTCAGGTATTTTATCTGCATAACCGGGTAGAAAGTCTTGAAGAAACCCGGCGCCTGGTGGAACAGCTGGTGCCCGAGATGCTTGTTGATATTGCCCACGGACAGATGGGGCCGGCCGAGCTTGAGGACATCTTCCGCCGCTTCAAGATGGGCGGGTTTCATGTGTTGATTGCAACCACAATTATTGAAAACGGTATAGATATTCCTAACGTAAATACCATCATCATAGACCGGGCAGACATGTATGGTGTTTCACAGCTGTATCAGCTCAGGGGCCGGGTAGGCCGTTCGGACCGGAAAGCCTGGGCCTATCTTTTTTATCCGGAAGGACGGGCTCTATCAGAGATTGCAATGAAACGTCTGCAGGTTATATCCGATTTTACCGAGCTGGGTTCAGGTTTTAAAATAGCGATGAAGGATATGGAGATCCGCGGGGCCGGCAATCTGCTGGGACGTGAACAGTCCGGCGATATTTATTCTGTCGGTTTTGACCTGTACTTGCGACTTCTTGAAGAAGCCGTGCAGAAACTGCAGAAGGACGGCTACGAGGCGGAAGAAGAAGCCCTGCTTGAACTGGAATATACCGGATACATACCTGACAGTTATATCGAGGTTGCACAGACCAAGATGGAGATTTATAAAAAAATAGCCCTGATATCAACCCCTGATGAACTGGAGAGGGTATATGCCGAACTCACAGACCGCTTCGGTCCTCTTCCTGACGAGGTAAAAAGTCTTCTGGCCCTGGCGGAAATCCGCATTATCTGCCGCCGTCTTTCAATCGCCTCCCTGCGCGAGCGACAGGGAAGGGTGCGGGTGGAGTTTTCCAAAGTGTCAAAGGTGTCCATCGAGCGGCTTTTACGCCTGATGCGTGAGTCCGCCGGCAGGGTAAAGCTTGATCCCAAACAGGCCAATATTCTGATTCTGGAAACCGGACAGATCGGATTGAAAGAGAAAAGCGAGTTCATCCGGGAAAAACTTGAACAGCTTGCAGATGCGGGCTGAAACAGCAGGTACTGCTATCAATATTGTTGATTTTTTATGTGCCACTATCCTACCAGAAGGGCCAGCAGGGGAATTGTAACGATGCTGCCGAGTGTGGTCATAAAAACCAGCGCGCTTGCAGCATCGGCATCTCCGCCGTAGACCTCTGCAATAAGACTGGTATTGCTTGCGGCCGGCATGCCGGCGATTATTACGGTAATAGCACCGATCATGCTGTTCAGGCCGATCAGGCGCACACCAAGGAACGCCATGACAGGCAGTATCACCAGACGCATGATTGCCGCTGCATAGATTTTCCAGTTACCGAAAATGGTCCGGATGCGCGCCCGGCTAAGCATGGCGCCGGTTACGATCATGGCAAGAGGTGTGGTAACCGATCCCAATAGTTCCAGAGGATGTTTGATTGCCTGTGGTATGGAGATGGATAAGGCAAAAAAGGTGAAGCCTGCAGCCGCAGCCAGAACATTGATGTTTGTTAGATGTTTCCAGGGAATAGCACGCAAGAGCGTTCCGGCATTCCGGTTCAAGGAAAGCGTGTTGACCCGTTGGACTTTGGTGGCCGGTTCTGCAGATGAAGTCCGGTCCGGAAGTGTATCCCGTGAAACCATCACAATACCTGCCGAGAATGCCAAAAGATTGAACAGCACGTTATGTATGGCTGTAAGAAAGATGGCCTGTTCTCCCAGAATGGCCAGAACGACCGGAAATCCGATGAAGGCTGCATTGGAAAACGAGAGCGAAAAGGCGAAGACTCCTCGCTGTCCTTTTGGAAGATTTAAAATATGTGCAGCAGCGAGTGAAAAAGCGATAACGAGGGCATAAAATACTGTTGCGGTAATCAGCGTTTGCCAGGCAGCTGCGAAGAGCTCGGGTGAAAAGGGACGCTGCATGGAGACAAGGATTAATGCAGGCAGTGAAATTTTGATGATGAATGAAGACATTCCGCGCAGGGTTTGCCCCTCAAGAATTGTAAGCTTGCCCGCAGCGAAACCGACTGCCATAAGTATAAACAGGGCAAGGATTTGCAAAAAAACATTCATAAATTAATAATCGCAAAAAAAACCAATTGACACAATGCCCCTGCAATTCTATAGTGCGTTATTATTTTTTATTCCTTTATGCAACCGAGGGAGGTGCAAACCGCAAAGTGAACAGAGCAGATTACATCAATGATGCCGACTGGCAACGGTTTATGGAGTTTTCAAAAGACCTGGAGACACCCTGTGTAGTGGTCAATCTGCGTACGATCAAACGCAACTTTACAAAGCTGCAAAATTCGTTCCCGTACGCCAGCATCTATTATGCCGTAAAAGCCAATCCGGCAAATGAAGTAATCGCCCTCCTTGCGGAGCTCGGTTCCAACTTTGACATCGCCAGCCGTTACGAGCTGGATAAGGTGCTTGCACACGGTGTTGCTCCCGAGCGTTTAAGCTACGGCAACACCATAAAGAAGACCCGCGACATCGACTACTTTTACGAAAAAGGGGTCCGCCTCTTCGCAACAGACAGCAAGGAAGATCTTAAGAACATTGCCAAACACGCTCCCGGATCGAACATCTATGTGCGAATCCTGGTAGAAAATTCCACAACCGCCGACTGGCCGCTTTCAAGAAAATTCGGCTGTCACCCTGATATGGCCTATGATCTGCTGGTTCTGGCCCGCGATCTGGGACTGGTGCCCCACGGAATCTCATTCCATGTCGGAAGCCAGCAGCGCGATATCGGTCAGTGGAATGATGCAATCATCAAGACCAAGTATCTGATGACCAGTCTTGAGGAAGAAGAAGGCATCAAGCTGTCGATGGTTAATATGGGCGGCGGTTTTCCCGCACACTACATTCAGCCGACAAACGAGCTTTCAGAATACGCCAGCGAAATTACCCGCTATATCCATGACGACTTCGGTGATGAGATACCCAAGATCATTCTGGAGCCGGGCCGCTCTCTGGTAGGAGATTCAGGAATTCTTGTTAGTGAGGTTGTTCTGATCAGCCGTAAAAACAACACTGCCTTGAACCGGTGGGTGTATCTGGATACCGGAAAGTTTAACGGGATGATAGAAACCCTCGGAGAATCGATCAAATATCCCATTGTTACACAAAAGGACAGCCCCGAGTCAAAAACAGGGGAGGTTATCCTGGCAGGCCCTACCTGTGACAGTATGGATATCCTGTACGAGGATCATAAGTACAAACTGCCCCTTGATTTAAAGATCGGTGACCGGTTGTATGTTCTCTCGGCCGGGGCTTATACCTCTAGCTATGCCTCTGTGGAATTCAACGGATTCCCACCCATAAAAACCTATTTTATGGAGCAGTAAGGCATCAGGGTGCTGGCAAACGTACTGTTTGTCAGGACCCTGTTACCCCTTAACTGCCCTGGAGCCTCTTACCCGGGGTTTTTCAGGCTCGCGCCGAGTTCCTGAAGGTCCCAGCCGGAGGGCTGCTGGAAGACGCGCAGACCGAATTCCGGAAGAACTGACAGAAAATGGTCCATCAAATCTGCCTGTATTCCTTCATAGCTTACCCAGTTTTTATCGCTTGAAAAAAGGTATATCTCGAAGGGCAGGCCCTGGCTGGTGGGCTCAAGATAGCGCACCATGTGAATCAGGTTTTTCTGTACCATCGGGTGTTCATCCAGATAGGCTGCCACATAGGCCCGGAAGGTGCCCAGGTTGGTAAGGTGACGGCCCGATACCCGGTCAGAAACATCCAAATCCAGCATTTTGTTGTGTGATTCAATTTCTGCAACCTTGTGCGTCAGGTAACCGTTCAGCAGCCGCATCTTCGAAAAGCGTTCTATATCATCCTCGGAGAGAAAACGGATGGTTTTCATATCCAGAAAAATGGAACGCTTGATCCGCCGTCCTTCGGACTCGCTCATGCCTCGCCAGTTTTTGAAGCTGTCGGAAATCAGGGCATAGATGGGGATGGTGGTGATGGTATTGTCCCAGTTGCTCACGGTAATGGACTGCAGGGTAATATCAATTACTGCACCGTCGGCCCCGTACTTCGGCATTTCGATCCAGTCTCCGATGCGGACCATGTCGTTTGCGGAAAGCTGCATACTGGATACAAAGCCCATGATCGGGTCCTTGAAAACCAGCATGAGAACGGCACTCATGGCCCCCAGCCCGCTTAAGATACCGACCGGCGATACATTCATGATTCCGGTGATAACAAGAACGACCGCAATGATGCCGATAAAGATTTTTATCATCTGCAAATAGCCCTTGATGGGCCTTCGCCGGGCGACCTCGGCATCAATTGTTTTATATATATCGTTTACCGCATCCAGGGTGCTTGCAATAGCTCCTGCAGCGCTGGCAATCATCCAGGCGATAACCAGCCGGCGAACAAAGGCCAGAGCATCCCCGGAGACCGGAAAAAAGACCGGCAGCAGAAGAAAAACGGCAAGGGCAGGCAGGATGCGTGCAAGCCGGGCAAAAACACCGCGGTCAAAAAGGATATCATCCCAGCGGGTTGGGGTGCTGCGCACAGCCTTTAAAACCACCGTTTTAAGGATAAGCCGGCCGGCCGCATGAATGAGGATTGCGCTGAGCACCAGGGCTATGACCGAAACAAGAGCGGCAAGTGCAGAGCGTACAGCGTCGCTGAATGCGAACATATCAAGAAGGGGTGCTATAAAGGTTTCCATACTTTTCAGTATACCGCAAATAGCCTATACTGCACACCAAGGGCATATAGTGTTGCAGTGCTCTGTAATCAACCTGTCAGGAGTACAATGTGATTACCCTGCTTTTATGCGGCGGCGACGGCAGCCGTTTGTGGCCGGTTTCCCGCAGGCAGCTGCCGAAACAGTTTTTACCCCTGTTTGACCAGGGTACCCTTTTTCAGGCTGTTGTCAGCCGCAACAGGGCTGTTTCCGACGGATTTATGGTTGCCGCAGGGCGCGAGCAGGCCTTTCTGGCCTTCGAGCAGCTTGCCGCCCGGGGTATTTCCGAGCGCAAAGGTGTTCTTGAACCCCTTGGCAGGAGCACAGCTCCGGCAGTGGCCCTTGCGGCCCTTGACCTGCCCCGGGATACACTGATGCTTGTTACTCCGTCCGACCATCTGGTACTCAATTTTGAACCATACCAGCAGGCAGTCGGCCGCGCTGTACAGCTTGCCGATGCCGGACGCCTGGTTACACTGGGTATATCTCCCACCTGGGCCTCAACCGGCTACGGCTACATCGAGCATGATGGAGAAACGGTTTTGAGCTTCCATGAAAAGCCTGATTCCGCCCGGGCTGCTGCCTGGCTTGAAACCGGACGGTACCTGTGGAATTCCGGGATTTTTTGCTTCCGTGCCGGTGTTTTCCTTGATGAGCTTGAACAGCATGCCCCCGAGGTTTTTAAGGCCTGCCGGGAGGTGCACACACAAGCCCGTCTCCGTGCCCCTGATTCAGCCCTTCTTGAGCCGACCCTTGCAGAAATGCAGGGAATTCCGGCCATCAGCGTGGATTATGCGGTTATGGAACGCAGCCCCCGTGTCAGTGTAGTCCCCTGCGATATCGGCTGGAGCGACCTGGGCAGTTTTGATTCCCTGTATCCCGTTGCTTATGATTCCGATCAGCGCAATTCGGTACTCACCGAAACCGCGCCCCTGTTTATCGATTCCCACAGCAATCTGGTTATCAGCCCGGGTAAAAAAAAGGTCGTTCTTATCGATACCACCGATACCTGTGTGGTAGATACCGAGGATGCCCTGCTGGTGATGCGCCGCGGTTCCGGACAGCGGGTAGGCGAGGCGGTTGAAGCCCTTGAAGCGGAAAATTCGCCCCTGGTGCAAAGCCATACCACGGTTCAGCGTCCCTGGGGCGAATATACAGTTCTTCTGGATACAGACCGGGTCAAGGTAAAACGGATTATTGTAAGCCCGGGGCGAAGGATATCCCTGCAAAAGCACCGCTACCGCGAAGAACACTGGGTGTGTATTGACGGTTCCGGAGTTGTGACCCTGGACGGCGCCCATATTCCGGTGACCCGGACTGTCGAGGTGCATATACCCTCCGGAGCGGTACACCGGCTTGAGAACAGCGGAACAGAGCCCCTTGTTATCATCGAAACCCAGATCGGCTCCTATTTCGGCGAGGATGATATTATCCGTCTTGAAGACGACTACCAGCGCGCCTGATGTTTCCTCTTTTTTTTTACAATCCCTTTCTTGAAACCGCCGGTCAGGTACATTACACTTTTGGTGTAACGGCGGCGATTTCCCATCGAAAAGAGTGCTGCTGATGCAGGGAGGCTTTATGTCCGGAAACAAGAAAAAACTCTATCAGGCTGCAGTACCCGCCGCGATTTTGCTGGCGGTCTTTGCCTTTGTTTCCGGCTGTACTTTCGAAGCTCTGCCGGTCTGGAACGGCGGCTCTTCTCTCAGGGTAGCCCTTACACTCGAAAGCGCATTGGTGCCGGTAACCGGCTACTCCGGTTCAGGCCGGTTTATTCTTCCGGAAACAAAACGGGTGGAGCTTTCAGTACGAAGCAGTTCCGGCGATATCCTTGTTACCAATACTGTGTTTGTGAGCAATCAGACCGATTCTGCTACCGGTGCCGTTGTTATGCGGGGCACCAGTGATGCCCTTGAGCTTCCTGTCAATATGCTTCTTGATATTGAGGCTGTAATCCGCTCTGAATCCGGTGTAATTATTTCACGTGCTGATACCAGGCTGATGCTCACAACCCGTGAACCGCGTACAATTCATTTACGCATGCTGCCTACAACCGATCATCCGGCAGTGGTTCCTGTTACGCTATCAATGATGTCATCTTTGGATCTTCCCGCACGGACCAGTGTGATTCTGCGTCACCAGATTCCCGATTCGTTTGCCGGTCAGCCTGTGGGCATTGAGTTTGATGCACCGGGCGGCCCGGCCGGCCTTCAGACCGATCTGCGCGACCCTTCCGGCACGCCGATGCGCTCCCAGTCGCTGTCATTTACCGGCGACGCGGGCGTTCTGTCCTATACAGCTCCCCGGGGCGGTGTCTATTATTTTATAGTGTACAATAATTCAGATTCACATCGCATGTTGTCCAATCTCGTGCTACGGCTCGGCGCAGGCCCCTCCAGCTCCAAGCAGATTACCTCTTTTATTATCTCGGATACGGGTTCTGTCGGTTCAATCGCAGGTACAAATATTTCGGTAATTGTACCGGCCGGAACCGGTTTGCTTAATCTGACACCTATTATTACTCATACCGGTGTTAGTATATCACCCGCATCAGGTGTTGCTGGCGACTTTGTTTCCCCGGTGGTATATACAGTGACCGCAGAAGATTCAAGCACAATGGAGTACACAGTAACAGTAACTGAGGCTTCGGCTGGCAGCAAGGAAATAACATCGTTTAGCATAACATCACCGTTTGCGGCCGGTACTATCACAGGAACTGATATATCAGTCACTGTACCCTACGGTACTGTTGTTACCAGTCTGGTACCTTCAATTACACATACCGGTACTTTGATTGATCCTTCACCCTCGATGCCTCAGGATTTTTCTGTACCGGTGCAGTACACGGTAACAGCAGCAGATTCGACTACCCAGGTATATACAGTAACAGTCACTGTTGCTCCAGCAAGCAGTAATGCGGATTTGCAGAGTCTTGGAATTTCTTCGCTAACATTGACACCGACATTCTCTGCTGCGACTACAAATTACACTGTGAATGCAAATAGCGGTGTGTCCCAGACCACGGTAAATCCTGCTTCTGATGACCCCACCGCAACAATTCACGTACGTATTCATGGCGGGACCTGGGAACCTGTTGCCTCCGATACAAACAGTTCGGATCTGTTCTTGAATGCCGCTGACGGTATAAATACTATAGAAATTCGCGTTACCGCCCAGGATGGAACGACTATAAATACGTATACGATAACCGTACACAAGACTGTCGGTGTTTCTGTAACTGCAGGACCCGGCGGATCAGCCGATATCGTACCAAATACACCTGACCAGACCCCTGGTACTGTCGCCACAATTACGGCAACACCCGCTCCGGGTTACCGATTTGAAAACTGGACTGGTTCACCAGGCATAGCAGATCCGTATTCTGCTTCAACCACCATGACTATTCAGCCTACAACTACGAGTGCGTATGCAAACTTTGTTCCGGATTTTTTTGGCGGTGATGGATCGGCGGGAAGTCCGTTTATTATCCAGACGCTTGCGCATCTTCAGAATGTCAGACATTTCCTTTCAGCACACTACCTTGTTTCCAGTAATATAGATCTGACCTCTGTTCCAAACTGGACTCCAATTGGTACTGCCGCGACTCCATTTACCGGAACTTTTGACGGCGGATCTTTGGAGATCTTGAATTTGACAATATCTGCAGGAGGCTCGGATGCTGGATTGTTTGGTGTCGTCGAGAATGCAACGCTCCAACATATCAGGCTTACGAGTGTTTCAATTGTGGCAAGTGATTCGGTTGGTGCACTTGCAGGCAGGGTACTTGGAACATCAATGATCAGTGTTACTTATGCTTCCGGTTCAATAGAGGGAAAAGCAGGTACCGGTGGCCTGATTGGAAGTATATCCACCGCTGGAGGAACCGAGGTGTATCGCAGCGGTGCTAACGTAACAATCACTTCTTCGGACGGTGATAACAAGGGCGGACTTGTTGGCAGCATGACTGGAGATTTGGTCAAGATTCAGGAAAGTTATGCCCATGGAAATGTAACTGGTGATCTCGGATTTATGGATCAGAATATTGGCGGACTTGTCGGTTCCATGAGCGGCGGCACGATAACCAATTGTTATGCTATAGGAGATGTTTCGGGGTATAACAATGTCGGTGGCTTGGTCGGCAGCGCCGTTGACGCTCTTATCAAATTTACACATGCGGTGGGTAGCGTAACAGTAGGCTCTACCGGCGGCTCTTTGGTGGCTCATATTTTTGGTACTACTGCGGTTGATGATTCATATTATAATGATGATGCTAATGCATTTACAGATTATTATGGATATCCGTTATTGCTTACCGAGATGTCGACTACAAGTAATTTTCCAACCTGGGAATTTGGTACCATCTGGAATATCTCAGCTTATCCGGTTTTTCCCTGGGAGTGATTGTCTGGATTGAAAGGCCAACAAAAAGAGCCCGCAGGTATACCCTGCGGGCTCTTTTTTCTGGAAAAAAGTACAATTAGTATTGTGCTATACGGAACCCGATTAAATTTGTTTGTTCGCTTGTGCTGCGTACAAGTCCTTGCAGTTGTCTGTCCGAGATACTGGAAAAATTGGAAGGGCAGGACCAGGAACCGCCGCGCCCGATACGGCCTCCTGCTCCAGCTGTTGAACGATAATCTAGAACCAAGCCCGCGGGGAAGTTATTGTATGCGTCCCAGCACCATTCCCAGATATTTCCAGACATATCGTATAATCCAAGTTCATTGGGTAGTTTAGTGCCTACAGGCCGTGTTGTGCGAGTTTCCGAAGAAGAATTACCTGGACCTGAATTTTGGTAATATACTGCGAAGTTATTGATTGAATTTGATCCATTACTACCAGCAAATGACTTTAAATACCCTGTTGTATTTGTGTTGCCATTTTGGCCATCGGCAGGTGTTCCCATAGATGCCCACATCCATTCCATCTCTGTAGGAAGCCTGTACCCATTGGCAGTAAGATCTTCGCTTGCAGCATTCCAACCAGTATTAGATGTTGTCGGGATGTCGGAAAATTCCAGCTCGCTCCAGTTAATGCCTTCTACGCTGTATACCGGTGTCAATCCGTCCATCAAACTGAGCTTGTTGCAAAAAGCAATTGCCTGGTACCAGCTTACACGTTGCACAGGATGGTTTGTTTCCGGAGATCTGACAGTATCGCTGGGGTCAGATCCTGGAAATACCATAGTGAACTGAGACCGTGTTATTTCGTATGTGCTAATTTTATAGGTATGGGTAATTTCACTGATATTATCCGGACCGGAAGAACGCTGAAAACGCCCAGGGGGTATGGACAACATAGTGATACCGGTTGGTGTTGCTGATTCTACTGCCCGCCTGCCGGCCGTGATCAGGTAGTTCCGTTTTGTACCGTTTTCAGCTGTAACCTCCACCCTGATTGGATTGGCTCCGAAGTATAGTTCAAGCGGAATGCCAACATTGGTACTCATGGTTGCTGCGGGATCAGAAGTTACTGCCGTGATTGTTAAGCTGTTAATTTCGTTGGGAAGCGTAACAGAATAGTACAACGTTTCGGGATTAAAAAATCGGGTTCAAGGCTACCATGAGATACAGATAGTGCAGCGAGGGTCACTACATCAGACAAGGGGGCAGTTTCAGGGAATTGTGCGGTTATTACACCACTTTCTGCGCTGTGTGTAACAGTTTCTGAACCACTGATACGGAATGTATTTTGATTTATCCTGGCAAAAGTGTAACCCGTTTTTGGTGTGAGCGTAATTGTTGCAGAATAGGATGTTTCTGCCAAAAAAGTACTTTCTATTTCCGGTTCCCAGACTACAGTACCTGTATACTGGTCATTTGTATTTACCTCAAATGATGGATGCATTCCAGTAGCAGGTGTTGTTATTCCCGGAATATCCAGAAAGGTGATAGTTGTTTTATGTGGTTTCACCGGTTGTGACTCGTTTGACTGTTGACATCCTGATATAACCAGTATCACTGTCATGCCTAATACAAGTACTCGTTTTTTCATGCTGCTCAAGCCTCCTAAAGCTGATTACCTAGTTTACTTACTTATATATATTCCGCCCCGAAATTAAGTTTAGGGCGGTCGGTGGGGTTGAAGGCGTGTTCGAGGATGTGGTTTTCTACGGCGCGGAGGATGATTTTTCTGATGCCTGCTTCGGGGGGGCGGTATTCAAGGTCGGCGAAAAAGACTGTTGAACCTTTGAAAAGTGTGTCTTCTACAACGACCAGACTTTCGCGGGAGGCCTTCATTTTTTCGCGCAAAGAGCCCTGACGGATGCGCAGCCCGGACAGCTTTATTCCAAGCTCCGCAAGAGATTCCTGCAGCTGAGCAATAGCGTGCTCCAGCCGCTCCTCCCCCTGACTCGCCGCCGGATGTTTAACAAGCTGCTCAAGCTTGAGTTCGATTGAGTCCCGCTCTATCTGGGCCTGCTCGATCTCTGCTGTGACAGCGCGCAGCTCAAGAAGAATACCCGGCGCGATACCGACACACACACGCGTAGCCGCCTCGTTAAAATTGCCCAGCTTCTTGCACCAGAATGAACAGCCGATTATCAACTCGCTTGCGATCACCTCGGCACGCTTGCCGTTCAGCACACAGTGACCCGAAACATTCAGCTGCGAATGCATGATAACCTCTTCCGCAAATATGTTTCCCGAACACGTTATCGAACAACTTTCAATATATCGGGCGAACAGGTCACCCCCGCAGCTGATTACCCCTTTCCCGTTTCCATTGATTCCTGATTTTAAAAGAATGCTCCCGCCCGCCTGCAGGGTGGCCCGCCCGACACTGTTTGCGACCTGCAGGTCTCCGCCGGCCTCGACCGCAAAGCCGTCCGCGATACCGCCTTCAATGACCACGCTGCCGTCAAAATGAATATTGCCTGTTTCGTAATCTACGTTTTTAAGAACGATCACCGGTTCAACCAGTACCGCTCCGTTTGAGAGGCGGACGTTGCCGTCACAGGCGGCATAAAGGCGAGACCCGTCTTCCGAAAGAACGGTATTGGCTCCGGGATGGAGGGTCACGATTTCGCTGTCGGTATCGGCAGGAATAACTTCGCCGGTAACCTTTCTGCCGTCCACGGCTGTAACCGGCGGTATCAACTCTGCAAGAAGGTCTTCAGCTGTACAGTTTTCTATGAAGTTCAGTTCTTTAAGGTTGATGCGTCCGAAATCCATCTCGAGGTAGGGTTTGCCCCGGTTGGTATTGAAGTGGTACTGGATGCGGTGCGCGCGGCCGAAGACCGGCTCAATACCGGCTGCCACAGGAACCGGTTTTCCGTACAGGGCCCCGGCTAGTATCCGCTTAAGGGCCTGTCGGTCAATTCCGTACACGACGCCGGCATTGTTCAGCTGCTGTTCGATATCCTGAAGGGTAGGGGGCTCGGCACCCTTTTTTGGGGGCTGAATGGTCAGATAGGCTGTCATTTCATCTTCGGCAATATCAACGCTTATTGCGGCCTCGAGGAGCTGCCCCTGCGGCCATTCCACCAGCGGCACTGCCTGGCCGGTAGCCGCGTCGATGATATCGCGGATTGTCCTGGCGCTGACTCTGGGGATGCCCAAAAGCTTCATCCTGTTTTCAACATCTTCTGAATAAACCTGCCGGCCCCCGTGAGCCGGAGGAAACACCCGCAGGCATGCCCAGCCTTTTCGGTAAAAGAGATCAAATTTGCCGGACTTTGAAGCGTCAGTCATGTCCTTATGGTACCGTGGTCTGACTCGGTTGGCAAGCGCGGAGGTGGAAAAAGAAGATAGGAAATTCTGTACAGAAATGTAGATACCGTTTATTATGATCGGAAGTTTAGGTTGTTTTCAGTGTGAGGGGGATTTTTGTATGGAAGAGAATGTAACCTGGTGGGCGTTTGATGATGTGGAGCGCTTTATGTGCGCCGGTTTTGAAGCTATCGGTGTTCCTGCCGAAGAAGCTGCCGTATGCGCCAATGTACTGATTGCCGCTGATAAGCGGGGTGTGGATTCCCACGGTGTGGGGCGTTTTAAGCCTATCTATCTTGACCGAATCTGGGCCGGAACACAGTCGCCGCACACAAACTTTGAGGTGGTGCGGGAAACACCTACTACTGCTGTTATCGACGGTCATAACGGTATGGGGCACTATATCGCCAAGCGGGCGATGGAAATGGCGATTGAAAAGGCCGAGAAATTCGGTATCGGTATGACAGCTGTACGCAATTCCACTCACTACGGGGCTGCCTTTTATTATCCGAACATGGCGATTGAACATGATATGATCGGTATGACAACAACAAGCGCACGGCCTTCGATCGCTCCGACCTGGGGTGTGGAGCCGATGCTCGGCACGAATCCGATGACCTGGGGTATGCCTTCAGATGAGGATTTTCCTTACATGCCCGATTACGCGACTTCTGTTACCCAGCGGGGTAAACTCGAGCTCTATGACAGGATCGGCAAGGATCTTCCGGACGGCTGGGTGATCGGCGAAGACGGCGAGTACCGGCATGATACAAAGCAGGTGCTTGTTGATCTTACCAGGGACAAGGCCGCGTTGACTCCTCTGGGCGGGCTTGGAGAGGATTTAAGCGGCTACAAGGGCTACGGGTTTGCTTTAACTGTCGAGATTCTTTCGTCCTGTCTGTCGCAGGCGAATTTTATGAAGGCGCTTATGGGTGTGGGCCCGGACGGTCGTCCAGCCCCGATAGAGCTGGGTCACAGTTTTCTTGCAGTACGGATTGACAGTTTTGTTGATGTAGATGTGTTTAAAAAGCAGGTAGGCGATATCTGCCGTCAGCTGAGGGCTTCACGCAAGGCCCCTGGTGCTTCAAGAATCTGGACCCCCGGCGAGAAGGAGCACGAGATCTGGCTGTACCGCAAGGACAAGGGTGTCCCCTTTAACGAGCCGCTTAAGGCCTCCTTCCGCGAAGTAAACGATCGGCTCGGGCTGGGCTGGAAGCTTCCGTTTTGAATAACCCTGAAAATTAATGTTCTTTTTGGGAGATTAAATAAGGTTCGTCAGACTCCGGCGTGATCAACTTATGCAATGAAGGAAACTATTAAAAATGCCTACGAGGTATTCTCAAGGTATCGGGTGGTCAGACCGCTTGATGTGTGCACTGTTTGCTGCTTGACTGCTGAGGATGAAGAACGCCTTTTCAGTGTACCGCCAGGAGAAATACCTGTTGCTCTTTTAATGAAGTATACTCATAGCGCCCGGTCTGACAAAACACGGATTGAAGAAGTCAAGCATTTTCTGCCACGATACCTTGATTTAATTTCTGTTTATCAATTTCCGTCTCATTCAGCAGAGCTTTCTTTTTCACGGCTGCTGCCTTTCGATAAAAATGAGTGGGAACCGGTCGAGTTTAAGCTTCTGGAAACATTTGCAGCGGAATATTTTGTTCATACCCTGAACCTGTATCCGCTTCCGTCTTCGGTCTCAAAAATTGACAGTATTCTTGTTATGTTATGGCGGGCTGAATTTGATATTGGTGCTCTTTTAGAAATCTGGGAAAATACAGATACTCTTGAAAGCGTTCTGCATTTCAATGATTTTTTTTTGAGGGTTTTAATGGCACCGATAGGTGCACGTTAGCAAACGTTTTTGGAGATGTCAAAATAGCCGGGATCTTGAGTAACTGGGTGGATGCAGAAAAGACAAAGAAAACTTTCAGAACACATATTTCAGCCCTGAAGTCAAGGAAAAGAGATATTGATGAGTATACCCTCAATTCGCTCGCTTTGCTTGACGAGATATTAGGGGTGGAGTAGCCTCATTTTTTTTAGAATTGTTTTTCATCTACTGTTTCTATCCCGCATTTAATACATAATTCTCTTAGTTTTTTATCTAAGGTAATTAAACGGGCACCGTGTCGGCGAGCTAGTACCAAATAGATCAGGTCACAGGCTGAATGGTTTAGTCGTATTGATTCCAGGAGTACTTCGTCCTTATAGTTGGATATATCAGTAAACTCATCAATGAGAGCTTCGCATAAATTCAATTTTTCCAGGGCTTGTTCTTTATCCAGAAATCCGCCTTTAACATATTTAGAAATAACATTGGTTGTTTCTGCCTTGTATAACTGTGAAGTAATTACTTTTGTTGATTTTTCAATTAAAGGCGATAGTATTGCAGCTTTTTCTCTATCGAGAACAATTTCAATCCCGGCATTCGCATCCAGTACGATTGTCATCTTTCGCGATCCTCTCTGATTAAATGAACTGGATCCGGGAAAGTATCGGTTCCTTCTATTTTAGTTTTCTGAATTGTTTCCAGGATTTTTTTTCTTCTGGTAATTCGTTCCTCAGTTAAATTAAGTGCCTTCCGTAAAAGTACTATCGTTTCTTGTGCAATACTTCTGTTTTCAGACTCTGCAACTTGAGAAAGTTTTTCGTACAGATCCTGCGGCATGTCCCTGACTTGGAGTAGCGGCATAATCACCTCCTTGTATGCAATACTACTGCATATTGCATACATTGTCAACGAAGATCACGCTGGTAAAAGCTGCAGCTTTGGTCTGGAACACGCAATTGAACTACCCATTGTTCTTCTTTCAGTCAGTGTCAAGGACTTTAAATGAACCGAGTTTACCATGTACAGCTTCTTTAAGAATCATAGTGTTGCCTTCATCGGGGAATGCATGAGTTTCTTCATAGTCAAGATCTCCTCCGCGAAGATGCTGTACATCATCAATAGACACGAACCAAAACATTGAAAACCAATCGGGTTTCCCTTCTATAGGAATCTTGTAGTCATAAACAATGTTCCCGGTTTTATCATATTGTCGTAAAAAGAATTCAGAGTCTAAACGTATGGTAATCCATTGTTTGTCTCTTTCCATACCATCAAGATAATGCATGTGCCAACCTTTGGTGATGTGCAATGGCGTAAGTTGTCCATCGGTAAAATTTACAAAGAAAAGTTCAAAAAAGTCAGAACTTGGGAATTCACTGGTAATAATGAGTTCTTCATCACGTACAGGTAAAAATCCAAGAAAACTGCCATTGCTGAACCATCGGATTTTTCCGGAACTGTTCGGGATGTAGTTAAACTCCTTAACAACAATACGAATTGGATTCTCTGGATCCTCAGGGTTACCAAGAGTAGCAATAACACTGGTTGTATTCTTTGCCCTGTCGTCGTAGCAGCGAATATTGATCACACCATCCAATGACTCGGTTTGAAAACCAAGCACGGGTGGTTGAGATGTAAGATAAAGCGTTGGTTCATCAAGAATCGTTTCAGAAGTATCGAGTTCAATTTTTTCTTCCTTTTGTGCTGAACAACCCAAAAAGATGATTACAAGAAATAACAATCCTGTAAATACTGTATTTTTATGAGTTTTTGCTGACATTCGGCTATACGAGTCAGGTCTCTTTAAGTTATTAATTTTTGTGCGAGCTGTAATCATATACCTTTGTCTCGATATAAATCAG
The DNA here is from genome assembly GCA_964641135.1 of uncultured Treponema sp. Classification (GTDB taxonomy): domain Bacteria; phylum Spirochaetota; class Spirochaetia; order Treponematales; family Treponemataceae; genus Teretinema. The sequence goes on from CAZXJV010000014.1 coordinate 30,434, forward strand.
TTCATCTTTATTCTCACTCAATGCAAATGTGTCTTCCCAATCTATAGAGCCACCAAGAAGGAAGATACCGTCATAGTCAATTTTAATTCGATATCCAGCATATTCGGTTCTTTCACGTTGTAGCGGTATTTCAATCTTAGTCAATAAAGAGCTAGTCGAATCATATCGGTTTAAGAAGTCTTTTCCTTCATGGCAAAGAATTGTCCAGCAAACATCTCTTTCTGGTGAGTCAAGGATAACGATGTTAAAACCATAATCAATATGCAAGGGCATAATTATTCCCGAATGAAGGTCTAGAAAGAATATTTCGTTCACAGGCCACTTCTCATTCCATGCGGAAATTTGTACTCTTTCATCACGGATTGGTAAAAATCCAATTTTATTCCCATTGGAAAATTTGAAAAACCGATTCTTCTCAGCTGATGGCAGGTAATTATATTCCTTGCCGGTTACACGAACGGGTTCTTCTGTTTCACCTGCCACAAGGAAGAGTATAGATGTCGTATTCTTTTTTTTGTTTTCAATGATTTCCATCCCTGTTACATTTTCAATCATCCGCGTTGGTGCGTCTAGTAAAGGTAGAGGTTCTTCAAAATAAGCCTTATTGGGAAATTTTTCGAAACTATCAACTGTTTCAACTATAGGATTTGATGTTTCCGGGACAATTTCTTCTTCTTGTTTTTCACATGAAAAGAGAAAGATTGTTATAAAAAAGATTGCAAATGGTTTTCTGTACATAAAGATTACCATAAGATTCTTAATTTTTGTGCGAGCTGTAATCATATACCTTCGTCTCGATATAAATCAGTTCATCTTTATTCTCACTCAATTCAAATGTATCTTCCCAATCAATTGAGCCACCAAGAAGGAAGATACCGTCATCATTTACATCTATCCAATATCCTGAATACTCTTTTCTGTCGCGTTGAATTGGAATTCTGATATTGCTAAGTAGCAATCCGGATGGATCAAACCTTTGAAGATAATCAGATTCATTTTTGCGAAGTATTAACCAGCAGATATCATTCTCTGGGGTTTTAAGAATCGAGAAATTAAATCCGTAATCGACATGCAAAGGTATCAAAGTCCCATTTATTATATCAATAAATATTAATTCCGAGATTGGCCTGGTATCATTCCATGCAGAAAGATGTATGTTTTCATCTCGAAGCGGTAAGAAACCGATTTTATTCCCATTCGTGAATGAAAAAAAGTAATTTTTTTCAGCTGAAGGCAAATAGTTATATTCTTTAACAATTAAATTTATAATTTCTCCAGACTCTGAATGATATAAAAAAGAAATACTGTTTGTGTTTCTTTTTTGGTTTTCGATAATCTCTGCTTTTATCACGTTAGGAAAAGGTCCGCTTGGGTTATCAGGCAATGGAAGGTTTTTATGAAAGTAAGCCTTGTTTGGAAATTCATCTAGAATTTTAGCTGATTCTTTACTCTCAGAACTGGGAACTTCAACTACTACTACTTGTTGTTTGCTGCACATGGTAAAAAAAAATAACAAAGCTGTTAAAAATAAAAATGTTTTCTTATACATAAAAAACCTTCCTTTTTTTAAGTTTTATCGCCGTTTATTTTCATTCACTTCAATCCATGCTTTCCCTGGAGAATGTGTTTGGTTTTCATTGAAGTAATACACTAATTTCTCCATATCTTCATGCGTTAATAAACCAATGCATCCATTGGTTTGATCTAATTCTGTAAAATGAATCTGATAACCACCATCTAATAGTCTTTCTCCCGTATTAATATCAAGAAGTTCTTGTTGCGCATTCGTTGTTAGCCAAGTGCCAGCAAATTTGCTATTTCCGGTTGGGTTTGGTTTAGAACCAGTGATTTGGTATCGTCCATTCGGAAATACTGTTGGTCTAGTTGTGCCTTCCCCTGTAACTTGTGATCTTTGTGTATCTGTGTCTTCAAGATATCTATCGGGATGATTTTTTTTGGAAACAACTCTTGTCACTACCTCCACACTATCATACGTAGTCACCCCGTTATGGGTGTATTCTATATACATGCGCTGGTCGTGTTTGTTTACGTAGAATAGTAGTTCAAGGCCAAAGAGGTCGCGGTGGTTGATGGGATCGTTGGCGGTGTAGGAGTACCAGTTGTGACCGTCTCGGATTGGGTCGGCGGAGGTCCAGGTGGCGGCTGCGGGATGATAATGACGCCAGCCGAAATTAATAAGACCTGCCTGAGAGTCCCCACGCTTTCCTGCGAAACCGGGAATACCAGCTGTGCTTGCAGAACCCGCAACCGGCGAACCGAAAGGCTCGAACTGCGTGCGGTGCACAACAGACCCGTTAATCCCGGTTGCAGTTACCACCGAACCTGTGTGATCTGCTGAAAAATACATCCGCTCCCCGGAACCTGAAACAGACGCCACCTCGTACCCTCCTGCAAAAAGCCCGTACCGCCGGGAAGCCGCGTCGGGAAGGGGACTGCCCTCGGGTGACTGACCCGAACGATACCGCCCCGAATTCCCGGCATACGTGCCCCCGTGCGGACGCACCCCTGCCAGTGAAAGATCCCCGAAAGCAGGACCTTCCAGCAAAACATCAAAAGAGAACTCATCATACAGGATGCGCACTGGACCGGCAGAATCAGAACGCACAAGAGTGAGCCGGCCGAAAGGATCGTAGAGGTAGACCGTTGAGCACGCCGAGCGGGAAACAGAATCGGTAACGGTTACTTTTTCCAGTCTGTTTGAAGAATTATATACATAACTTTTTTCAAAACGCAAGCTTTTTTCACGCACCAGATTGCCGCGCTCATCCCATCCGAAAACCGTATCTCCCTCTGCTACAAGACGATCCTCGCTGTCATACACCCGTCGCGATTCCTGCTCCCCCCGTATAGACGATATATTGCCGTTTCCGTCATAGCCCCAGCTCACAGAATTTGCAGGAAAACCTGCAGGAACAGATACCCCGCGGCCCGGCGCAACACTGTTAATAAGACCTGCAAGCGTATCCCGCGCCTCTCTCCCTGTTTCATGCCAGGGTCCCGTACCGTAGCGCAACCGGGATGAAAGACGAGAGGCACTGTCATAACGGAATACACTCAAGCCATCTGCTATGGAATACCGGTGCGTGATCCTACCATACTCATCACGCACCAAAGACTCTGCATCCAGAAGTGCCCCTCCCGACCATAACGCCGACGCTGAAGGAAGCCCGTTCCGGTCATGCCGTGTCAACTGCTTGACACCGTTTCCGTAGGAACGCTCAAGCTCAAACCCGTCACGATCGTAGCGGAAAGAGGCGAACAGCCTGAGAGCTGTGTCCTCAACCCCGGTAAGCTCGCCGTTTTTTCCATAGGCACGCCGGATATCCCGACCGGCTCCGGTAACCCTGACCACGCGCCCGGAACGGTCCCGCCCGTAAGCAAGACGAATGCCCGCCGCTTCATCGTGTACAGTTTTTGTAAGACCAGCCGCATTCCATTCATAGCGCAGCTTGCCGGTACTGTTCGAAGCCTCGATCAACACATCGCCACCGGCATAACGGAACTCATCCCGCCTGCCGTCAGCATGACGCACCAGCTCATGGTTTGCCTCGTAGACCCACTGCGTATGCCCTCCTGCCTGATCGCGCCTGCTGATCATCCGGTCAAGACCATCCCATTCCAGACTGACTGTCCGGCCGTCACGACCGGTTTCGCCGATCAGCCGCCCCCAGGCATCATAGCGTTCAACTGCCTGCCTGCCGTTGCCGTCAGTGCGTGTAATCGTACGCCGGTCAGGGGAATATACAAAAGACAGATGTGCTTCACCATCGACACTAGAACGTTCGCTGGTGATCCGTCCCAGAGAATCCCTGGTATACAAGCGCCTGCGCCCGGCGGCGAGCAGCTGACCGGTCAGCCGGTCCTCTGTGTCATACATCCACTCCTGCCTCATTCCGCCTGCGCGCTGTACTGCTGCAAGAAGACCCCGCCCGTTATACTCGTAGCGGTCAGTGCGCCCCTCCGGTGAAACTACTTCTGTTATGCGGTTGCTGCTATCCCATTTAAATTCGGTTTTGTTTCCATACCCGTCTATCCTGCGTATCACCCTTCCGCGAAGGTCACGCTCCTGTGTTTCGGTTCTGCCTTCACCGTCGGTAAAACGCACCGGCTCTCCGAAGGCATTAAGCTGAACGGTCATTTTTACCAGACCACCGCGGTTTTCAATCTGGGTGCGTCCGCCGTCGCTGAACTCCCATTCAGTCCATACACCGCTTGCATGGTTTTCGCTGCGTATCCTCCGGTCAAGACCATCGTAACGGTGCACAATAATCGCTTCCGGACCGCTTTGTTCCAACAGGTTTCCGCGCGAGTCATGGCGGAGCCGGAAACGCTGTTCAGCGCCGTCTATATAGAGTTCGGGGAAAAGGGTAGTACCATAGACCCAGTGTTCAACCGAATGCCCTGTGCGCGTGTGCTGTGTAAGCCGACCCGCACTGTCATAGCGGAATTCACTGACTGCTCCGGAAGGAGAGGTTTCCCGAAGCAGGCGTCCGGCCGGTGTCCATTCCCGGCGGGTAAGACCGCCTGCCGCATCGGTAAAGGAAACAAGGCGGCCTTCGCTGTCATGGACTGTCCGGGTGACAGCACCGGTTGAATCTGTGCACGCAGTAATCAGCGTGCTTCCCTCAAGACGATAACTCCAGCGCCGGGCCGCTTCGTCCGTGCTTCCCGCGCCCCGTGTTTCCCTGATCATTCTACCGTCGGACCCGAATTCCCTGCGGGTGATCAATGCTCCTTCATGCAGGGCCGTCAGGCGGCCGCAGTCCGACCACTTAAGGCGGCTTGCTGTGCCGAGGTCGTCACGGATTTCAAGCGGCAGATGACGGCCGTCCCAGGTCCACTGCCGGGTGCGTGTTTCGCCGGTTGCGCTGTCGCGGCGTATTACCGATTCAACGTCCTGGCGTTCATTGAGATTGTAAACTGTCACGAGACCCGCGGGTGTGATTTCGGTTGTCGAGGAAGGCGCGTGACGCCATTCGTACACGCCTCCGGCCGCATCGGTGCGTGATATGATCCGGCCTGCGCCGTCATAGCGGTACTGTTCGCTGAAGGAGGAGCCGTCCGCTTCGCGTGTTATAACGCTTTCGATAAAGCCGTCGGCAAGCCAGCGGTATTCACGGACTGCGCCGCCTGCCAGGTGTTCACGGACAGGACGGCCGTCGCCAAGGTAATCGCGGCGGAGCAAAAGCACTCCTCCACGTCGTTCTGCTGTTATTCTACCGTGTGCATCACGGACAAGCTCGGTTGCTACTCCGTCCCGGTCTATCATCCGCACAGGCAGGCCCGAGCTGTTCCGTTCAATACGGTTTGTGGTGCCGTCAGGAAAGCGCTCTGCGGTAAGACGACCCTTGCTGTCATGTTCATACCGGACAGTGCGTCCGCCGTTCCAGGTTCTGGACAGAATGGTGCCGTGCTCGTCGCGCCGGGTCTCAACAGCCCTGCCGTCGGGATCCAGGCGGAATATCTCAAGCCAGTTTTTATCAAGCTGCCAGAAGGTTTGCCGCCCGGACTGGTCAGTGTACACTGCTGTCCGAAGGGTCAGGTCATAGTCATACTTTTCTACCTTGCCGGTTTCCCCGGTAACCGCAGTGGCAAGGGCTGTGCCCCCCGGCCTTACAAGGCCGTGTGTAATTCGTACCTCGGCAGAATCGGCCTTGCGGACACTGGCGATACTGCCTCCGCGGTAGCGGTATTCAATCCGCCCTCCGCCTGCTGCAGTGACAGCGTGTAATTCGCCGGCGTTGTATTGAAAATCCGCTCCTGTGTTTTCCGGACCCCGCAGAGAGGAGAGTCTTCCATCGTCATTGTATTCAAGCCGGGCAAGATCCCGGCCCCGGTAGTGAAGAGTTGAAAGTCGGGGGCCGTCAGGTGTATCGCTATATCGCCACAAAATAGCATCGCCGCTTTGGTTTTCGGTTCTTTCCGGAAGACCGTTTGCCGAATATACTCTCACGCTCAGGTCGGAAAGGCGGACAGTGATGCGGCCGTCCGCTTCGAGACGGACAACAGTGGTGTCGACAGGATCAACAGCTTCACAGTCTGACCCTGCCGGCCAGGGCCTGGATGGATTGGCAAGGTCTGGCGGTGCAGTGATGCGGTACAGGCGTTTTTGTCCCTGCTCGTCAAAATGGATCAGGATATCGTTACCAAGCTCACGAAGATCGGAAAAGCCCGAGCCGCGCAGGGCAGGGGCTGTCAGGGAATCAAGACTGCGGGCAAGAGCGAGTTCCTGCTTTGAGCGTATATATAATTTTTCAGCTTCTGCCTTCATGGCAGAAAGTTCTGCGGATTTATTCCTTGCGTCTGTCAGTGCCTTTGCACCAATCACCTGAAACCAGATTTTCCTTTTAGTGGCATCACCAAGATATGATTGTGTATCGGTTACGGCCTTTCGAACTTCAGGCCTGTCCCGGTAGTCGCTTGCATTCAGTGAATTGATTTGACTTTCAAGAACAGAGATCAGCCGGTCTGATTCGTTAAGCCCTGCCTGAAAATATATTTCAAGATCCACAAGAGCAACAGCGGCTTTTGTTGCAGAGGTACGGATAACGGCATACAATTTTTCAAGCGTAACAACTTCGCTTTCTGCATTTGCCTTGCGCCCGCGAACGATACGGGTATCAAGACCCGAGTACCACAGAGAACCGAGCAGACTCCCTGTATTTCTTCCTGCAGCGTGCCATCGACCGACAGAATAAGAATTCAGTCCGGTTGTCAAAACCAGGTCGCTGTCATCATAGTAAAAAGCTCCGTTGGCGATATTTACCGGATCACCCGGCTTTGGAGGGTTGATATCCACCTTTGAGGCGTCCCTGACCTCGGTGCTGTGACCGTACATTACCACAACACTGTCTGCGGTAACTTCGTGACACCTGGGTAGGGTGTTGCTACCGTTTTGATGGTCCTTCCAAATTTCCCGGTACACTTCATCGACTTTTTCCTGAATTTTTTCCTGTAATTCTGCCTCATCAGGGGGATGGTTTCCGGGTACCTCGATAGTAATGTTCCGTGTGCCGGTCGGCATTGTTGTTCCCCTTGTGGTGTAACTGGCCGGATCTGACGGGTCATCACCTTCCAGATCCACAGTCCCGCCGTCACCGGTAAGCCACCCTCCGCCGGGAACAGGCTGTGAATAGGTGTAAGATATGGAAACATAGATGGTATACGCAAAACAGGCACAGATGGCGGCGAGCAGAAAGGCTGCGCCTATAATCAGTTTTCTGGGTTTCATACTAATCCTTATTTACCAGCTGGTATAAAACAGCCGGTCAAGAAGGCTAACGGATACCGGCACTGACGGTACCCACCAACGTGAATCTTTGACAAAACAAGGAGAGCCGATCAGGGCGGAGTTCCTGTAGTACCAGGGAGAATGAAAGGCTCCCGGGAGATCAGGAGCTACAAGGGGTATGAGCTGGATGGATATGCGGCTATTACGATGGGTAAGTACAGCGTTTCCGAGACTTGTAATAACAGCTTCGGCAGCTTGGCGCAGGCACTGTGCTGCTCCGGGATTACCGGCGATCTCGTCTGCGCGATTATATACCACGGTTACAAGGTCATAGATTTCCAGGAATCGGTCTGACGGCCAGGAATCTGCATCATGATGCATGATCTCATACAACAGGAGTGTGCGTAGAAGGTCACGTTCTGTAAGTCCGGAAACGCATGAAGCAAGTTCCATTGAAAAGGTTTCAAGTGCAGCAAATAATTCGGGGATTCTTTCAAGATAAACTGCAGCAAGACTAGCAGTCTCTGCCGGCCATGTACTGCCGCAGGTCGAGACAATTGATTCTGCAAAAAATTTCGGGGAAAATAAATCTGATGCCCCTGGAATCTCAGAAAGATGTTTGAACAGCAGATGGTAGTTCCATCCCTGAACTGGAACCATGCCGGGAGAGCCGATCACGAGGACAGGCGAATCAGATGTTGAAGTTTTGAAGTGAGCCAGTTCATACAGGTTTTCAATTGTTGCCCCGAAGCTGCAATCAAGTCCGATCAGGTTGATCTTCCGCGGTCCGAGTGACCGGGCAAGATGAGCCATGCTCATCTGATTTCCTGTGTGTTCGTCAAACAAAATCGTACGCCATCCATCTGCATGGCCCCAGAGAACCAGGGCAGTGTTCTGTGCAGGGTATTCTGTAGTGGTCCAGTCAATAAACAGTTCCAGAATGCGGGAATCGGTAAGATCCAGTTCAGTCACTCCATCCGATCTGATGCCGAGGGGCGGACAGTCCAGACGCTGTGAAATGATGACAGAATCCGGCGGGCCGTTTTGCGGAAGTATCCGGTACAGGCGGGTATCGCTCCAGTCACCGTCCGAAGCATCATGGCCTGTACTCCGGTCAATTAAAACAATGACCTGAACTCCTGTAATAAGTGCGAGTCCAGACTCAAGTTCATTGATGCTTTTAAGGGCTGTGCTTTCAAGGTGATTGTCTGCTGCCATGTATACGATCACTGTCCATGCGGGTTTTTCAGGAGTGAGGGCCTGACCGATATTGTGCGGCGGAATACATCCCGAGAAAAAAACGATTATAAGGGTGAGTGTAGCCAGCAGCTGGACAGTGTTGGTTCCTCCATTTTTCATGGTTAATCCTCCCTGCCTCGCAGGCGCCACACAGCAAAGGGATCGCGCCAGCGTGAGCCGCCGCGATATTGAATTTCCGGAAAGTGCAGATAGTCAATCAGCCATGCAGGATCTGCCTGTTGATAAAGCCAGGGATCAAGGCTGATTTCAAGTTCGCTCCGAGATCCTGCTTCAATCGTTACGTTTGAGACGGCTTCCATTAGTCCGTTACCGGGAATAGCGGAAAGCCCGCTTGTTCTGTCAAACAAACCAAAGCGGATATTAATGCGTTCGATTGCACAATCCGCATTGTTGTACAACGTCAACCGTACTGCTCCGGTCTGATACCTTCCAGGCACAGGACTGGTTATTAGTTCAGGTATTCCGGCTGACCAGTTCGGCCTGTCGTCACTGCACCATTGCTGCAACATTTCACCAGTGCAGCCGGTCAGGATCAGTAGTAGCGCACACAAGGCTATCCTTGTCCGTCTGTCCGGTTTTGAACCAGTGTGCGAACTTCTCATGAAGTGGAATCTTTTTGAATAAAAAATTTTCATACGGTTAATCCTCCTGATCAAAAGAGTTTTGGCTTTCAAGCCAGGCGATATAGGTGCGAAGCACTACTGTGCTCTTGCCGGCAGCAGCGCTTCGCGCCTGATTCAGGGCTTCGGCTGAAAGACCTTCCTTCCACAGAGCAATACTTTGGTACAACAGCCAGTGTCTTGTTTGTTTCTCGCTTTCCCTGAAACTTTCCAGTAGTACCAGAGCCTCCTTTACGTCGTCTGCCTCTATGCATTCTGCTATTCTGCTGTAGCGTCCCCGGCCGGACTCTGTGCGGAGGTACAGTATTTCTTTTTTATCCCGCAGCATTAGTTCACCGCTGGTAACTGGTCCGTCCGGAACAGAGGCAGTAAAGCTGTGTGTTCCCGGTGGAATGTTTTGAAGCACGAATCTTCCGTTAATATCACTGACTGCCCGGAATCGATCAGCTACAATTATTTCAAAACCCGGTACGGGCTGATTCCGCTCATCGTACACAAGGCCCCGGATATCCGCTCTTGTAGTGAAACTGTTTCTGAGCGAAGCACAGCTGCTTGCAGTCAGACAGAAATAAAGAACTGCAAGAATTGTTTTACTCAGTAATGAAGACCCCGAGATTTTTTTTGTATTCATAGTTCTTCGGCCTCCCTGTAGAGTTGACCCCGCTCACCGCGCAGGAAAAGGACAGATTTGCTTCCGTGAGAAATAATTCTGCCGACCTCGGCGTGGTTATGCTGAACAGCGTAAGATCCAGCGGTATATGTTTCTCCGGATTTATGCTGATCAGCATAAATCCGTCCATGTATCAACCCTCCAGCGGTATACTGCCCTGCAGAGGATTCATTTACCGGCCGGTCAAGACGATCCTTAAAAAGGTCGGTGATCAAATGACTCAGGATTGTGTTATCACCGAAAGAAAATTCGGATTCTGATGCTTCTGCAAGAGTAATTTCAATGAGCCAGTTATTATCGATTTGTCGTCTCATTCGTAGCTCATAAACATCCCGGCCGGATTCCTCCAGGCGTTGTATAAGCAATTTAAAGAGGAGAGGGAGGGCAGCTGAACCGGACTCAAGGATTAGGCTCAATTCAGTTTCGCCGCCTGTTACGCCTGATGCGCTGGTAAGCCTGAACCCGTATAAATTTCCGTCAGTAAAAAGCGCGGCTGCTAGTTTTTCACACGCTGAGTGAAGGTCACCCGGCGCATCTGGTATAAGAGGTAAAGGACCGCGCATAATTAAAAAAGTGCTGAGCAGTATGATGTTAAAACGGCCTTCCGAGATTCCCTGTGAAGCAACTTCAAAGTTTCCGTTCCGGCTCAGGCTGTTCCGCCATCCTTCGAGTTCAGCCACCGGTATTGAACCAGATAAAACGAGGCTGCGATTTTCAGGAACCCCGAATTGCTGATCGGATAACAGCTCAATACTTTCAACATGAAGCTTTGATTCAGCTGCGGAACGACCTGCCTCCTGCAGAATGCTGAGTATTTCTCTAAAAACAACCGCCTGCCGGGATGATTTGATTCCGGTATGATCTGCCGCAGAATCAAACCCGGTCACGGAACAGGCAGGGTTTTGTACTGCGGTGTTTCCCCTGTGCAGATCCCGAAATCCTTCTGCTGCGGCAAGAGCCGCTGTGGTCCCGAAAATCAGGAGGAGCATCGCACAGACGGTAGCTGTACGATGCAGTCGAATCCGGAACAGTGGTGCCGTTTTATTTTTTTTGACACCGGATTGTTCTGGATTCTGCTCAATGAAGGGCAGGGCGCCTTCCGGGGGTGAGCCATCAAGCACAGGCAGAGATACCGGCTCACCGTTTTCCCGGTCAAGATCCCAACCGCAATATTCTCCGGTACGGTGCCACATCCCCTTGCGCTTTTTGCCGTGACAGGCTATGACCGATGCGGTAAAACTTTCCAGACCATATATGCGTTCATGCAAGCGGGGTTTCCGGCTGTGCATTACCGTGAGCATCCAGTAACGCCGCGTTCCGATGCGTACCAGCTGCCGGTCCACTGCCATCGAACGGTGATACAGAGGATGATGCACTGCAAGAAAAACATCCTGTTCCCGACGGCCCAAAGAAGGAGCAGTAAAATAGACCTCGTGCTCTGATCTATCAAGCACTCTCTGCTGCTTTGAAATTATCACGGCGTACCCCCTGAGGATCTGGCCGGTATCGTTAAGCGGTATTGTGTTCCGCTTACCTTCCAGCGTAGAACTGATGCGTTTCCTTCTTTTTCTAGACTTGCGGACTCAAGACCATACTCGCCTCGTATATCCTGCAGCCACCGTTCAGGGGCAGCCTTTCCGGACTGGGCGACTGCACCAAAGGATTCAGCAACAAAACCGGCTGTCCTCATCTGGCGGTAATGTTCAATGCTTTGTGTCTCGATGCGTGCACGCAAGACCTCTAGCGGTCCTGCGGTGCAGGCGAGTGCGCTGAGCATCATCAGGGCGGTGAAAGCATCATCAAGGCGCATCACGGCTTTCCTCCATCAGATGCGAGAGCCTGTATTGCATACGCACAGCAGCAGCTGCTGTTTCTCCGGTAAGGTGCAGTGCAGACCCCAGCACAATAATTACGCACAGCATTGTTATGCCTGCAGCCAGACAAAGCGGATGACTGTTATTCCCAGGAACGGATGTCGGTGTCATATCCACTGCCTCCTTCTTTCCCGTCTGCTCCCAGGGAATGCAGGGTCCAGGGAAGACGTCCGTATCCCGGACTGTTGTATATCCATGGGCGACCCCAGGGGTCGGCCGGTACCGTCCGTTCCAGATACGGACCTGCCCACTGATTGCTGACCGGTGCAATAACCGATTTTTCTCTGAGGGCCTTAAGCCCCTGGGCTGTAGTGGGAAAACGGCCGCAGTCCATGTAGTATTGATGAATGGCAAGTCTGAGAGTTTCCATCTGCAT
>CAZXJV010000015.1:0-41746 GCA_964641135.1 uncultured Treponema sp.
TTCAACATCCTCGGGAAACTGTGCGCGCTCAACCTCAACCACCAGCTCTTCCTGATAGTCGCCGTACGCATCGGCGGGAGGTACAACAGCCTTAACCACATCGCCTGCCTTTTTGCCCTCAAGCTCCTTTTCCAGGCCGGGAATCAGGTTCTGGTTGCCGTGCAGGTATTCCAGCGGGCCTGCTCCCTGGCTTGAATCCAGGACTTCGTTGTTGGCGTCGGTCAGTGTGTACTCTATGGAAACAACACTATCTTTGGTAATGGTCATTAGATACCTCTAAAAAAAGAATCAGGTCCTGTTTCAAGATGCTAATAAAAAAGTATGGGCCTGTTAGTAAAAATAATACTGATTTGCACGGCGAGGGGCAAGTGCGCACTCTACGTACGTTTTTTTGAGGAAGAACAGAGTACGGGAAAAAGGTCCTGACGGCCGAGTTTCGCAAGGGCCTCTTTTACCAGGGCGCGGTTTTCGCTCCGATTAAACTGTAGCAGTGCCCGGTGCAGGGCCCGTTCGCGGGCGCCGTGCGCCGCCGGTACCGGCTCGCCTGAGCGGGGATCCATCCCGGTATGATACATACAGGTGGCCAGGGTACCCGGAGTGGGGTAAAAATCCTGCACCTGGTCCGGAATAAAGCCGCTTTCTTTTAAGGCCAGGGCGTTGTCAAGCGCGTCTTCCAGGGTGGCGCCCGGGTGCCCTGCGATATAGTAGGGTACCAGATACTGCTTTTTTCCCAGATCCTTATTTGCGGCGGTAAAGCGTTTTTCGAACTCCAGATATACCTGGCGGCTTGATTTACGCATGAGGCGCAGCACCCTGTCCGAGCTGTGTTCCGGTGCTATCTTCAGCTGCCCTGAAACATGGTGTTCGCACAGCTCCCGAAGGAATCCTGCTCCCTGTGTGCTGTCCAAAAGTAGATAATCATAGCGGATGCCGGAACGGATAAAAACCTTTTTTACGCCCGGAAGGGCGCGAAGGCGCCTGAGCAGGCTGAGGTAGTCGCTGTGATCTGCTTTCAGGGCCGGGCAGGGTTCTGCTCCCAGACAGTCGCGGTCCTTGCAGGAGCCCGCGGCAGCCTGCTTGGGGCAGGAAGGAATGCGGAAATTTGCCGTGGGTCCGCCCACATCATGGATAAAGCCCTTAAAGCCGGGCCGCGTGGTAAGGATGCGGGCTTCCCGTTCAAGAGAGTCATGACTGCGCGCCTGGATATGCCGCCCCTGATGAAAGGTGATGGCACAAAAGGAACAGGCGCCAAAACAGCCCCGCGAGCTCACAAGCGAAAACTCTACCTCATTCAGAGCCGGTATGCCTTCTGCAGCATAATCCGGGTGTATCTCGCGGGTGTAGGGCAGCTCAAGGACCCGGTCGAACTCGGCGGTATCAAGGGGCAGGGAGGGGGCTTCCTGCACCACAAAACGTTCTTCGCTTTGTTCAATAAGGACGCTGGCGTTAAGCGGATCGGTGTGCGCTTCCTGCGCGAGGTAGCTGGTGCAAAAGGCTGCAGGATCGGTTTTAACTTCGGCAAAGGCCGGGAGGATTACAGCGTTTTCCGGAAGCTCGGCACGGCGTCCCGTACGCCACATGGTTCCCCTGATGCCGCGTAAACCGGCCTGATCAGCGTCCGCCCCGGTTAGCGCGGCCCTGGAAAGCCGGGCGGCGATTTCCAGAAGAGGGGCTTCCCCCATTCCATATACCAGAAGGTCGGCCTTGGTATCAAGAAGAATCGAGCGGCGCACGGTGTCAGACCAGTAGTCGTAGTGGGCAAAGCGTCGCAGGGAGGCTTCAATGCCGCCGATAATAAGGGGGCGGCCGAGCGAAACCCTGCGGATTGCTGCACAGTAGGCCAAAAGGGCGCGGTCCGGGCGGCGCCCGGTTTTTCCGGCCGGGGAGTAGGCGTCGGTAGAGCGGGGTTTCCTGTTTGCAGTGTAGTGGGCAACCATGGAGTCCATGGCACCGGCGGTTACCAGCCAGGCAAGGCGCGGTTCGCCGAATTGCGTAAAGGCCTGGTCGGCTTGCGGTCCCTGCCAGGGCGGCTGGTCAAGGATGGCGAGGCGGTAGCCGGCGGCTTCCAGCACCCGGCCGAGGATGGCCACGGCGAAGGAGGGGTGATCCACGTAGGCATCCCCCGAGACCAGGATAAAATCCGGCCTGTCCCATCCCCGCTGTGCCATGTCCCGGGGAGTTCGCGGCAAAAACTGTGAGCGTGGTGCGTGTTGTGCGGGAATGGCCTGCTTTGTGTGCGGGGTTTTCACGGCGGAATGTGCTTGCTTTGCGGGTGGGACTTGCATGGCGGGTGTGGATGGGCGATTCGGGGGTTGCGCTGGACAGCGTACCCCCTGCCGGATCAGGCCTGAACTACTTCGGTGACGCCGGGAACAGTCTTTTTAAGATGGGCTTCAACACCCATTTTAAGGGTCATGGTGGCCATCGGGCATGAACCGCAGGCGCCGGTCAGACGGACTGTTACAATTCCTGCATCGGAACAGGACACAAATTCAAGATCGCCGCCGTCGGCCTGCAGCTGGGGGCGGATATCTTCAAGGGCTTTTTTCACCTCGGCTTCTAACATGGTTCTCTCCTTGCGCGGGCCGCCGGGGTGTATTGTATCGGGCGGCCTGCCACGGGGAAAAGATACCAGCGATGGGCCTGTGCGGTCAAGTTGGCAGTTAAGTTGGCAGGCAGGGCGGCAGGCAGGGTGATGAATATTCCGGGTGCCGTAGATGCCGGCGTGCTGTTGTTACATTGCGGCAGAAGTGTTTATTTATTACAATACGTACATATAGAAGGGAGTATGTGTATGTCCAAACTGGATTATGATTTTACGATCGAGAACCTTGGCCCCTGCAAGGTGGCATCCCCGATACAGCTTTCCAATGTTACCGGTGATTTTATGGCTAATTATGTTACGGATGACGACTTTGTGCGCTGTTCGGTCGACACCCGTCTTGAGGACCCTTGTATCACACCGGCACGGAGCAACCTTCTGGAAAAAGCCGGTCCGAGGGAACACATCTTTTTTAATCCCAAACATGTGCATGCCGCAATAGTCAGCTGCGGAGGCCTGTGTCCCGGCATCAATGATGTAATCCGGTCTGTTGTGCGCTGTCTGTGGCACCGCTACGGGGTGCGCCGTATAAGCGGTATCCGGTTCGGTTTTAAGGGACTCCTCCCCGAGTACGGGTATGATACCATTCAGCTGACACCGGAATATGTCGATGACTGCCACAAGTCCGGCGGCTCAATTTTGGGCACCAGCCGCGGCGGAGGCGACCGGGTGGTAGAGATGGCCGATGCCATTGAAGGCCTTAATCTGAATATCATTTTTATTATCGGCGGTGATGGCACCCAGCGCGGTTCAAAAGAGATAGCCGAGGAAATCGAAAAGCGCGGTTTAAAGATCGCGGTAGTAGGTATCCCCAAAACGGTGGACAATGATCTTTCCTTTATACACCGGTCTTTCGGTTTTGATACCGCTGTTGTAAAAGCTGCAGAATCTGTGGCGGCAGCCCACATGGAGGCTCATTCCCAGATTAACGGTATTGGTCTGGTCAAGCTGATGGGCCGGGATTCAGGCTTTATCGCTACTCATACTGCAATTGCCAGCCATGAAGCAAACTTTGTGCTTATTCCCGAAGTGCCCTTCGAGCTTGACGGTCCCAACGGTTTCCTTGCTGCCCTTGAAGCGCGTCTTGCCCGGCGGCATCATGCGGTTATAGTAGTTGCCGAGGGAGCCGGGCAGGATCTTCTGCAGGCGGTAGGCGGCACGGATGATTCCGGCAACCGCAAGCTGGCTGATATCGGTACGTTCTTACGCGACAAGATTCAGGATTATTTCAAGGCAAAGAGCATACATATCAATCTTAAGTATATTGATCCGAGCTACCAGATCCGTTCAGCCGTAGCAGCCCCGACCGATTCCATTTATTGCGAACGCCTTGGGAACAATGCGGTACATGCTGCCATGGCGGGAAAGACAAAGCTGATTATCGGGCTGGTTAACGACAAGTTTGTACATCTTCCGATCAGTGCGGTAACCCGCAAGCGCAATTATGTGAATCCGGAAGGTTCGCTGTGGCGGGATGCTTTGGACGCTACGGGTCAGCCTGTCCTGATGGTGAATGACCGTGAAGCCTTTGTGCGTATCAGCGCGGAACGGCAGCAAAACCGGAAGTAGGATGCCGAGGCGCGGAACGTCAGCATTTTGCTATGGGGTTCCTGCGGCATCCACAAACGAAAGGATTTCGTTTCCACTCTGGTCAAAAAATGTCAGTGTACCGCCTGCAAGTGTGAGCATGCGGCTTTGTGAAAGGCGGTTGATCAGTGCCCGTTCAAACCGGGCTGCGGTTTCGTTTGGTGCTGCCATGCGTGTTGTTCCGCCGACGGATATTTCTGTATTCTGACGGCCGTCGCGGGCAGGCCTTCCTGCTTTCCAGCTGCCGTTAAAGGTATTGAAGCCGCTGGTGCCTTCAAAGGTTCCGCTGCGATGCAGCATGATTCGTGCCGAGGTTCCGTGTCCCGGCGCGATGCGTACCATGGCCCCGTCCATAAGGATGCCGGTTAACAGCCAGACCCGTTCTTCCAGAACAGGATTTTCTGCCGGCCGCGCAGTTGTCCGGGGCCGGGTTGCACTTTCCTGTGCCGCCCCTGCTTCATCGCGTGCGGGCAATCCTGCAGGGCCTATACTGGCACACCCGCCGGCAAAAAATACCGCAAGAGTGGTAATCAGTGCAAGAACGAGTGTTGGTTTGAAGGTTTTGGAATGGGTCATATACGGAATGGTAAACCAGACCTGTCTTGAAATCAATTCAATTTTCCGCTACATTCTGCTTATTATCGGGGAATTAGCTCAGTTGGTAGAGCGATTGGTTCGCAATCAATAGGCCAGGGGTTCGAATCCCCTATTCTCCAAAGAAAAAAGATCCGTCCGGTGGACGGGTCTTTTTTGTTTGGGGGGATTCGAACCGAAACTGCGTCCCGACAGGGCACGCAGCAGGACGCTGCGTGAGCAGTTGAGGCGGGTTTTAAGCGCACAGCGGGAACTCGCAGCGCAGCTTCGAGCGGAGGCGGCCCGGAGCTTCGTCTAGTGCAGCTCGGCGATGAGTTCGCGGATTGTAACAGCAGTCGGGATGTAGTCGAAGTCCGGAAGCGACGTAAGGAAGGGATGCAGAATTTCGCTGAATGTTGGGCGCGAACCTTTGAAATCTGTTTTGCAGCCGGGGCAGTAACCGTGATAGGTATGACAGCCTGAAAGGGCTGAACCGCTGGCTCTATAGATATACACAGAACCGCAGCACTCGGGCGCTATCCACTCCTTCCGGTTGTAGCGGAAAAAAAGCTCTCCCAGGGTAAGGGGGCGGCTGCGTCCTACCCAGGCGCTTTCAATACTCAGCCCGAAGAACCGGATATTCCGGTATTGCAGATTCTCCAGAATCATTCCGCTGTTCCCGAGCAGGAGCTCAAAGTGTTTGAGAAACAGTTCTTTGTCGGCAAACAGTGCTGCCTGGTGTCGGCTTCGGATCTCGTCAATGCGTGACGGCTCAATCTGTAAAATACCTTGCAGTTGTTTCATGTACTGCGCATTAAGCTCCGCGGTTTTTCCGAATTCGCGCAGATTGCGCAATACCTTGTCGGGGTTTTTTGTACCAAAGGCACGCGCAAGATCGCTGACAGTTTTAAATCCTGCATCAAGCGATTTTTGATTGATGTATTCAATCAATTCCCGGCATACCGAATCCTCGATATCAGTGTTCGGGTAACAGGGTGCATCAGTTACAAAACGGAGAGGGTTTTTACGCTCGGCTGAAAGGACAGGGGTGATCTGAACAGATCGTGTATAGTGTTCCATGAGGGAACCTCCTGTTTAGCAGATTACGGATACCAGGTATCCGTCGGGCGCCCTGCAAGTCGGTTAAATCGGCGCTCTATCCTTTTGTGATTATACTATGTGATGTTCGAAAAAACAATGCGGTTTTTAGAAGCTTCTAAAACCGTTCGCTCAAATACACATACCGGCTATTGAGTATTGCGTTTTTACGCAGGGTTTGAGGTGTATAGATAATCGGCGATGACAGCAGGGTCACCAACCGAATGGTCTGATCCCTGCCCAGCTCCTTGACCGGCCGGCCGAAGTGGTGCCGGGCGGCAGCCTCGATTCCGAATACACCGCGCCCCCATTCGGCATAGTTAAGGTACAGTTCAAAAATCCGGTCCTTGCTTAAAATCAGCTCCATTTCCAGGGCGAGGATCATTTCCAGGTATTTGCGAAAATAGCTTTTCTCGGGCACCAGAAACAGGGTGCGCGCGGTCTGCATGGTAATGGTACTGCCGCCGTAAACCGGCCGCCCCAGCCGCTTGTTTGTCTCCCAGGCGTGCCGCAGCGCCGCCGGCAAAATCCCGCGGTGGGTGTAAAAGGTACCATCCTCAACGCGTATTATCATTGACCTCGTGCGCTGGGGAATTTCATTCAGGGGTAAAAAACGGGGGCGCTGGACGGGCCACCGCAGGGCCACTGCCCGGTGCAGCATAAGGGTGGTCGCAGGCGGATTAACCCACTTGTAGATGAACAGGGTCATCGATGTCAGCGCAATAAAGGCCAGATGAAAAAAAACAATCGACAACACATACACAAAAACAGCTTTTTTAACCGCAGTACGGATGGCAGGCAGATTCAGTTTCACGATACTAGTTTGTACTTTATTTACGCCTTCCGGACAAGTTGGGAGAAAGACTTACCGCATGCTGAAAATTAGATGACTAACCTGCGATGGACGCTTATACTGTCTACATAACAAGGAGCAAGTAATGAGTGATTTTCGTCAAAAACAAATGGATGAGGCTTTTTGCAGAACCTGCGGCGAGATTATCAAGAAAGAAGCGGTGATTTGCCCTAAATGCGGAGTGAAGCAGAAGAATACAACAGATATATCTTCAAACTGGCTGGCAGTTTTGCTGCTGTGCTTTTTTCTGTGGTACCTGGGCGCCCACAGATTCTTTGTGGGCAAGATAGGTACAGGCCTTTTAATGCTGTTTACCCTTGGCGGGTTCGGCATCTGGGTGTTGATTGACCTTATTTTAATCGTAACTGATAAATTTACTGATTCAAACGGTGAATCCATTTCCAGAATCTGAGCAGGCTGCTGAAAAACAACAAAATTGATAGCAGTTGTTACTCATCCACTGTGTCCTCCTCCAGCTGAGCCTCTTCTTCTGCCGGTTTTCCCGACCGGCGGTAGTGGATGGGGGCTGAACCGAACAGAAGTCCCTGCCTGGAGGTGAGGATTTCCAGAGCGAGCAGTTCGGATGCGATGTGCGATATTCCGCGTTCATCCTGCGGCATTCCGACAAGATCGGAATCTATACCGAAGTGCTTTTTCAGGAACGAATAATTCTTCCACAGTGACTGTTTGATTTTCCGTATTTCTGAGGGACGGCGCAAAAGATCCAGTATGCGCCGTTTTAGCGCCTGGTAATCAGAAAGACTGAATGATTTCATGTTCGCGATCAGGCGCCCAATCTCGTCCGCATCAGTGCGTGCCAGCTCCTGGCACAAAAATTTAAGAATGTGCCAACATTCAACAACTTCCTGCGGAGTGTCAAATTTCTTGTCTGAAAGCCAGACGAAGGCGAACATGCGTCTGCGCCAGTCCCACCAGCGGATAGGGCTTTGCAGGTCGACAGAGGGAATCAGGAAAAATCCTTCGCGGAGGAGAAGTGAACCAAAGATACCCGGCGGATGGCCCAGGCGTTTGTTTTTAAGCGAGGTGCGGTACACACCGCAGGAGGGGCTTCCCTCCATAAAAACGTAGACGCGTACTCCAGCGCGGCGCAGGCTGGCAAGGGAGTCTTCGCAGCCCGCCCGCATCCAGTCGTTCATGTTTACGCCATCCCGGGATTTGATGTCGGCAGTGCCTGCCCAGAAGTCATCGCCGTTGCCGCTGCGCAGGCTGACCGGATTGCGGGGAACGCCCATACCGCTCAAGACCTCCGGACAAATCGGGTGCCAGATAAAATCTGCTCGCTCGCGCCCGATTAGACGGGTAGCATCCTGTCCCTTGCCGTTGTACCGTACACGGCAGCCGAACTGACAGGCCGATACCCCGATAATGATTTTGTGGTCGATTATTGCTTCCATACCGGTAAGTGTAAGCCCGTCCTGCCTGCCCCGCAAGTGGCGCGTCTAATTCGCCTGCGAACCCGGATAATGCCTGTGGAAGGATTTTAGTGTGCGAGGCCGAGTGACCGCTTCATCTGTTCCAGATACATAGTGCCATCTTCAACAGAGAAATCGACAATCATCCGGTGAAAAAGGGTTATTGTGTCGGTATCAAAGAGTTCAGGCGTGCTGCCTTTAAAAAGGCGATGGTTGGTAAGCAGCACGTCATCAAAGTCTGTTCCTTCAAGTTCAGACTGGCCGAACCCGAAAAAGAGGGCGACCCGGGCCTGTGTGTCTGCATCTGCAGTGCGCAGGCGGGGGAAGGCAACTGCATCGCTTCCGAAACGGGTGTGAACCATGTGTGTGTAATTAAAGAGAATCTCGCTGGTGAACTCGGGCCCCGAGAGGTTCCATGCATCAAGCTCCAGGCCGCTGTGCTGAACAAAGTCGTATACTGCTTCCGGTATGTTGTCTATGCCGATAACAGCTTCAAAGGCATCGTCCCTGTGCTCGTCATAGTCACGCAGCACAAGAAAGCCGCGTTTGTATTCCAGGTGCGGTGAGTACTTGCGCATGAGTTCCGTGACCGTGTTTGAGGGCGGTATCGGCAGTTTTCCGAAGAGGAACAGGAGGTTCGCATCTTTTGCATTCCAAAGGTCCCCGTAAATCTCCAGCCATGCCATGTTTCGTGTCATATCCTTCTCCTTTGGCTTATCCGCTTTGCGCGGTATGCCCTTTATATATGTAGGGCACAAGAAGGGAAAAGGCGTAAAAATTTAAATATTATTTTACAAAAAGGGGGGATAAGGTACTAAGCGAGGTTATTGTCCGTGCCGGGTTACCCCGGCCGGGGGCTTAGCAGGATGCTGACAAACTCGATGCTTGTCAGCATCCTCTTAAACAGTCTTGAACCGTGCCAGTTCGGAGCGGACTTCGCCGATCCCCTGCGAGTTCCGGTGGGTCAGGTCTACTGCGCGCTGGACGGTTGCGTTTATGGTTTCGGTGCGAGTGGTCATTTCGTCCATGCGGGACTGGATTGCAAGGCTGATTTCCACCAGGCGAGCCATCTCGTCATGAATGGTGGTTGAACCCTGGCTGATTTCCGTTGAGCTTGAGTGAACCCTTCCGCTGAAGTCCTTGAGCCGGCTCAGGGTTTCAAGAACGTGGACACCGGCATTATTTTGCTCGGCCATGGAGCTTTGCACTTCCATCTGGCGATCATTTACCTGGTTAACCGAGCTGCGAACAACATCAAAGCTGGAGCGGGCCTGGGCCACCTGGCCTACAGCACGCTGCATCAGTATGCGGAAGTCCTTGAGCGCCTTGGTGATGCTGGCCGATTCGGCTGCAGAGGTTTCTGCGAGCTTTCGAACCTCATCGGCAACAACCGCAAAGCCTCTTCCCGCCTCTCCGGCATGGGCTGCTTCAATCGCAGCATTCATGGCAAGCAGGTTGGTCTGGCTTGCGATGCGCTGAATAATCTTGTTGGTTTCGGCCAGGCCTTCAGAACGCTTGTCGGCCTCCTGGACAATCACGATAACCTCTTCAAGCTGGCGGTATCCGTTGTCCGACTCATCTTTCAGCCGGGAAACGCTGTCAAGGTTGTCCTGTATGTTTTTGGTAACGGACTGAATGTTCGCTATGATTTCTTCAATGGCCGAAGAGCTTGACTGCAGTGTATCTGATTGCTGCTCGACCAGGCTGTTAAGGGCCGCCATGGTTTCAGAGATGTGACCTACTGTTGCCGATGTTTCGGTTATTCCTGCCGACTGTTCCTGCACCTGGTCCTTGACCGAGCTGATGTAGCCGTTTATGTCGCGGACTGAACCTGTCGCTTCGTTCATTCCTGCTGTAAGTGCGGAACCGGATGCTTCCAGAGCCTGCAGCTGCTGTTTGACCTGGTTGATCATGCCGGCAAGGACTTCCAGAAATCCGTTAAAATGACGTGCGAGGTCTGCGATTTCATCGTTGGTGTTAACCTCAAGAGTGGCTGTCAGGTCGCCGCCGCCTTTCGCGATGGTTTCCAGGGCTGTGTTTGCACGGTTGAGAGGCTTGAGGATAGAACGGGTCATCAATACTACCATGGCGAGAATGACTGCCAGCGAAACAAGGAAGGAGGCTGTGTACAGGGCTATAAGCGAGCGGCTGTAGGCATAGACCTGCTCGGGAAGGACAACCGTACCAAAGACCCAGGGGTCTGCTTCGGGGTGATACTGTACGGGGGCGAAGCCCTTGATACTGATCTGGCCTGTCGCAACAGACAAAGATTCGCCGAGGGTTGTTTCACCGCGGAGCAGGGTCGGCTCAATCAGTTTGCGGTCGGCGCCATCCCATTCCGGGGCGATTTTTCCGATCCGGTCGGCGGCCTTGTGAGTGACAACCATGCCTCCGGTGGATACCAGCCTTCCAAAGCCGTCCTGATAGAGCGAAAGATCGCCGAGATTCCTTTGAAGCTCTTCGGGCGTCATATCAACCCCTACCACTCCCACCACCCGGCCGTTTTCCAGTATGGGTGCGACCAGTGAGATCATGAGAATGTCTATGTCTCCTACCGGGTAGCGGTAGGGTTCGGTTATGAACGGGCGTTTTGTGTCGCGGGCTATGCGGTAAAAGTCTTCTTCGTAGGTCTCTGATGCCTCCGGGGCCGGGTTGGCAAAATCAGTGATTCCGTCCTCCCGGTAGGTAACGACCACAAAGATACCCTTGCTGTCACCCAGTTCACCGGCGTTGCGGTAGCGGCTGTCAAGACCGTCCAGAGCATCCGGTTCCCACTGTGTCCATACCATGACAAACTGGGGGTTGCTTTTAAGCAGGGCCATAAGCTGATCTGCCAGAATGCGGCGTCTGAGTTCCCGGGGCAGGGAATTCTTCTGTGCAAAGATTGCGGCCAGGGCTTCCGCCTTGGCAAGATTGTAGCGCAGGGTATTGGCCGCAATCTGGGCGTAGCCCTCGGACAGGGCAAGCATGTACTCATCAGCCTGCCGCCGTGTTTGCCGGTTGATGTTGGTAAGCACCAGATAGCCGCTGGCGATGAAGACAAAGGCAACTGTCAGTCCCATGCTTAGCAGGATTTTTGCAAAGAGATTTAATCGAAAAGCTTTCATTGGTGCCCCGCAGTAAAATGTTAATTATTATCGTAATTATAGTAGAAGAGGGTGCTGCTGTCAAATTATAAGGTGGTGGTAAGCTTATTCAAGAAATGCTTGATTATCACCAGAAAGTACAATATAATGATACTTACTGGAGGTAAAAATGATCCAGACTCATCAGATGGTTATGGAGCAGCTTGCCTCGTATGCATCGCCGAAGGCCAAGGTAACACGGATGGTAGCTGATGGCGACTTGCTCAGAATTCGCCGCGGACTATATATCACGGATTCAGCTATTCCCCGAAGAGCCCTTGCTCCGGTTATTTATGGCCCTTCTTATATTTCGTTTCAATCGGCCTTGGCATATTACAGCTTGATTCCCGAGCGGGTAGAAACCGTAGATTCTGCGAGCTTCGGAAAGAACCGCAACAAAATGTACAATACCCCTCTTGGTACCTATCGCTATTTGTATTTGCCGTCAGCAGTGTATCCGTATGGACTTGATTTGGTGGAAGAAGATGGATACCAGTATCTCATTGCAACACGGGAAAAGGCGATATGTGATGCTGTGTATAAAAGCGGAAAACTGGAAAGTGACAGCGATGCTGCAGCTCTTTTAATTGATGATTGGCGGATTGCAGAAGAAGATCTGCGTACTTTAAATCACGGGTTTATATCGTCTCTGGCACCACGGTATGGGCGTAAGAGTGTTGCAGTGTGTGCCGCCTGGCTGAGCAGGGAGTATGGTTCATGAATTCTGTTTCACCTGTGCAGAAAATGCTTGAGCAGTACCAATGCCGAAATACTGAAGAACGCACCGCAGCGTTGCGTGAGATTATTCAGGAGCTGGCTTTAATAGCTCTTTCTCGCACTGATTTTTTTTCTCTAGCTGCTTTTTACGGCGGAACGGCATTGCGGATATTCCATGGGCTTGACCGGTTTTCAGAGGATCTTGATTTTAGCCTTGAAAGAACCGACCCCCAATTCAACCTGGAAAAATATTTTTCGGCGATTGAAGATGAGCTTTCAGCCTGGGGGTTTGAGATGAAGGTGGTCCAAAAAGAAAAGCAAAAACCGGCTGCAGCTGTTCAGTCTGCTTTTATCAAGGGCGGTACATTGATTCACCTCGTAAAAATTGCAGCTGTTGATCCTGCTGTTGCAGGTGTGTCTGCAGGCGAGATTCTGCGGGTGAAGCTGGAAGTAGATACCGATCCTCCTGCAGGTGCATCCTTTGAAATAAAATACAGGTTGCGTCCAATTCCTTTTTCTGTGCGGTTATATGACCGGCCCTCTTTGTTTGCCGGAAAGGTCCATGCGCTTCTGTGCAGAAAATGGAAAGATCGTGTTAAGGGCCGTGATTTTTACGATTACTTATGGTATTTAAGCTGCGGGATTCCCCTGAATCTATCACATCTGGAATCACGAATGCGTCAATCCGGACACTGGACCGGCGAAGCTCTGTCAAAAGAAATCCTTTTAGACTTGCTTGAGAAGAGGTTCAAGTCCCTTGACTTTGAAAAAGCAAGGATAGATGAGGCTCTTTCAAAACTCGGGGAGTTTTGAAAGAGCTACCATAAATGTAGGTGGAGAATTTTGACAAGTTGTTGCCTTACAAAGACTTGTCAAAATTCTCCAAGAGCCAATTTCAAAAGTAACCGACTTTTGAAATTGGCTCAGATGCCATACCTTTTTTGCGCGATCCACGCTCGGTCGAGTTGTGGTCAGCAGATTTTTTTATTTCTGTGTCAAACGAGCATATATCTGTTGTATAATAGACCTATTCGCCGGGACCGGTGGCGCTGCCGGCCTTGAATGTGTCGGCAACCTGTGCGAACTGTCCCGCAAATAGGAGGCTTAAAACGTGTTCGGACTAAGTAGTGCTTTCAACAAGGCTTGTCAGGCCATCAAAGAACGGGACGCGTCTGCGTTTCATGAACATTTGCACAAGATCAATCTTGAAAAAAAAGGCTTTGATCTGCTTCTGGAGGCAGCCTCTGCTGCTGCTCCCGATTTTCTTTCAAAATTGCTGGCGCTCGGGCATGGTGCAACAGAGCATGGCTGCGGCCTGCTTTTAAGCTCAGTGATTGACCAGACTTACGAGGCCAAAGATCCCGACGATGTGCTTTCCTGCTGCCGGATGCTGATAAAAAAGGGCGCCGATGTGACAGCCAAATCGGGCGGCATGTCGCCACTATTGGAGGTTGCCAAAAACGCGCACCGCAGAGGACACCATTTTCAGCTTGCCGAACTGCTGCTGCAAAACGGAGCGAGCATTTATGACCTTGATGATAACGGGTGGGGCGTGCTTGCCCACTGTCTGAATAAAAGCGGCGCACCTGTGGATTTGATTCAGCTGTTTATCGACTCGGGCGCCGATGTAAAGGCCGAGGTTGATATCGAGCTTGAGCGGGTGGAGGCTGTAAACTCTTCTTCGTCCCACAGCGAAACCGTGCTCACCCTTGCACGCAGGAACAACCGCCCGGCATATATGCGCATGCTTGCGGCCGGTGCCACCTACAAGGCTCTTGAGGATTTTTCTGTCACCAGCAATCTCGAGATGCGCGACGACTATGACCAGTGGCTTATAAATCTGGACATGAGTCTTTTTGATACCATCAAAAACACCTTTGATTATCGCGTGCTTGAATGTATACGCGCCCTGCGTCTTTCAAAGGAGATAATCGTTATCGATCTTTCTTCAAGCATGTTTTATTACGATAGCGATATCATTTCCCGGGCAGTGCGCGATCGTGCCGAAAAAATCAACGACGACATTCAGACTATCAAAGCGAGTGCCGGTGTTGACCTTCCCGCTCCGATTCAGCGGTCGTATATGGCAACCCCCTGTTATTATCTGTGGTGGGGGTACCTGAACAGCGAGAACGAGCTGGTCTTTGGCGGCGAGTTTTGTCTGTACAGTATGCTGTACGCTCTGGTGGAAAACGAGGTTGACTTCACTGATCCCGATGTTCCGGATGAGGAACAGGATACCTCGGTCTGGCGTTTCTTTGACACGCACTTTTGTTCTCTGGACAATTACCGCGCAGCTGTTCGCGTTGCCGACGATGCTCTTGATACGCAGGTCTATGTGGACGAAACCGGTTTTGCCCGTTTCAAGCCGCTGGGCATGGACTACCTTGAGTACATGGAGCACACAATAAAACTTGCGGGTCTGTACGACTGGCCCCGGCTGTTCACCGGCGAGCCCCCGGCCCATGATCCTGAATGCACGGAGCTTGCAGCCGGTCTTGCAGTCCTGAAGCACGCCTTCCCCGAAACCGATTATTCCGACTACGAGTCCCGCCTCGCGAAACTGCGGGGGTAAGATTTTTTTTAAAAAATTCGGCACTCGGCACGTGCTCCGTTCAGGGCATGTGCCTGATGCGGAGCGTTTCGTGATTCGAAGGCTTCATTGCCCGTGTGGATTTTTTTTAGGAGTTAAAAAGATGATAAAGGATCAGGTTGTTAGTTCTATCGAGTCTGCCTTAAGAGCACAAGTGAGAAACGACAAAACAATAAAAAACGCATTTCTTCTTGTAAGTTCAGAAAAGTTAGGTATAGCCTTGAATATTACAGAGGGTAAATCGCATGGAGCTGATGCAAATCCGCAACAGCCTGTTCATATGGCAAGCGTAGGTAAGTTGTTTACGGCTACAATAATTGGAATCCTTCATGATGAGGGGAAAGTGTTATTTGATGATAAAATTTCTAAATATCTTGATGCTGAATTGATGAATGATCTGCATGTCTTCAAGGGTAAGAATTATTCTGATGAGATAACAGTCACCCACCTTTTAAATCAAACTTCCGGTTTGGCTGATGTCTTTTTTCCCCTGTATGAAAAGGCGGTTCAAGATTCTAGTTTCAGAATTAGTACAAGAGAAGCGATTATTTGGGGAAAGAAGAATTTAGTTCCGGGAGCAAGGCCCGGAGAAAAGCACTTATACACCGATACTAACTATTTTCTTTTAGGATTGATCATTGAAAATGTTTTTGGAATGCCTTTTCAAGATGTTTTGCATCAACTCATTTTTAAGCCTCTTGGGATGAAACACGCATATACAAATGATTTTTCAAAACCAGCCGAGGCACTTTCATACGCTACTGCTGAAGCATTTATTAACAAAGTGGATTTTACGAATCTGAAAGGCATCGCTCCTCTTGATCACGCGGGTTCGAGTGTTATTGCACCCCTTGAAGAATACCTGATTTTTATGAGAGCACTTGTAAACAATACATTGCTGAAGGCAGAAACATTTAACAGGATGATTAACGATGATAAACCCATGAGCTTTCCGGCTATTGGAATGAGGTATGGCTACTCCATATGGAAATTTGTGACAGTGCCTTTTCTAATGCCGATACGTTTTAATTGTTGGGGTTGTGTTGGTGTTACTGGTGCTTATATGTTCTTTCATCCGCAAACTGAGTCTTTTATAATCGGAACATTTAATGATTCATCTTATAAGGTTAAGGCTCTTCGTTTTATGCTGTCCACAATCATCGGGAATTTGCTAAAGATTACAGAAGAAACTCAAAGATGATTAAAAAACCGTGATAGTTGTTGTATGTGTTTATGGAGGCTTTTTCTGTCTGCAGTAACAGTTCCGCTAAGTGTGCTGGCCTTACTCCTGTGCGTGTATTTTGTCTTTGGCGCCGGAAAGCAGGATGCCCGGGAATGGGTTGCTGACCAGATTACACTTTTAGATGTAGATGAGGCAGAGGGTATTTTGCTTGCCATGACCATATCCGGATTTGCAGACAAGGTGGAGATTATAACCGCATATCGATGCATTGATCTGTCACAGGTAAAAACGAGTAGCGTGCTGATAAGTGAGGTTATTCCTGAGCATGATTCGACCCTGTCCGGTACAATTGACGGTGTAAATCAGGAGATTGTTATAACGCTGAAGAGCGGGTCCGTTATACGCTTGGGGTATTCAAGTGAAAGGAATTAGTCCGGTTATTTGAATGGGAATTCCGGTTCATGCATCCTGCTAAACATTAGAGATATGCATCTTTTCCGGATTCAATGTTCAGAATATGGATAAAGTTAGTATCGCCAAACGATAGTGTTTGGGTTTTTTGTTTATTCATCACGGTGATCAGTTTCACGACCCATCGTTTCCGGCGATGCTCTTCTTTTACTGAAGCTGTCACTTGTTCAAAACCAGTCACCTATATTTATGGTAGATCTTTCAAAATCGAATACAATAAGATGTATTATTTCGGTCAACCCTTGAACGCCGTGGCCATCGGCGATTACTTTATTCCTGCTGTACATGCAGCTACCAGTCACTGGATTACCAGTGGCGAAGTAATCATGAGAAACCCCATGTCTGGCTGGCGCGAGTACGGATCCACCCCGGTCTGGTTTGTAAGCGACAGGCTCGAAGCGATGCAACCGCGCCAGCGCGAGCCCAGCTGGCAGACACCCCCGGCGGGCTCTACAGCCAGTTCCCCGGGGGAAGTCACTCCCGTCCAGACTGGCCGGGAAAAAAGCGACCGCGCCCCCTACAGCCTGACCCGACGTGACGGCGACAGCGTTACCGGCTATATTGCCGGCAACCAACGGTTACAGGATTTTTTGGGAAATAGTCTGCACACCGCCGCCTTACGCACTGGCCCCAAAGAAACCTATGAACGGTTTTACCATCTTGACGGGCTTTATGTCGGCCTCAGCTATTGTAATGTCGGCTGGGATTTTCCTTACGAATATCGCTTTTGGTTTGACCCTGCATGGGAACTTGGTTTCGGCCTGAAACCCGGGCAGCTATTCAATAAAACCGAATGGGAGCAAGCCTGGTCTGGCTATTTTGGCGAATCCACGCGGATCACCCGTAGCGAGATAATGGAAATGGGCGATTCGGAGATTATGCAATTCGGTAATTGGCTGGAAGCGGTCTTGTTCCCCAACCGCAATTCCCGGGATAATACAGCCGTTTCCGGTTTCGACTATGTTGAATCTTACTACGGTAAAAAAGGCCCCCCAACTAAAACTCTTTATCAAGCTGCAAGACGCCTGGGATTCCCCGATCATCAAGGCTATCCTGGTGTCTTGGGATGTTTGGGATTAAGATGGCAAGCGCCCGCTGCCGGCGAACCGGGTAGGCCGGAAGCCCTCCCGCCCGCCGGGGCGGCGCGGACGCTTTCGGTGCTTAAGATCAGTCTTGACAAAGTAGCTATTGTGGCTATATTTAAATATATGATTGCAGTTGGCGTAAGAGACTTGAAAAATCAACTTTCTCAGTACCTTCAATATGTAAAGAATGGTGAGAAAGTTGTTATTACAGAACATAACAGGGTTATTGCAGAAATCTCTTCACCTGTAAAAAAGGTTTCAAATAATGATATCGAAATTGAGTTGGAAAAACTGACTGCTGCCGGGAAATTGATCAAAGCAAAACGAAATAATTCTATTCAACTAAAGACAGAAGCATCCCCTGGTATTGATTGGATTTCGGTCTATCAAGAAAACCGGGATTCTTAAAATGTTGTATTATTTTGATTCAAGTATTTTATTAGCAATCCTTCTTGATGAAAAACGTAAAGATGAAGCAATGGATTTATGGAATGAAGCCTCTATACGAGTAAGTTCAATTTTACTTAAGCTGGAAACAATTACGGTTTTGAGAAGAACTTTTGAACATAATAAAACGAAACTTGAATCAAGTTGGTTTACAAAAAAAATAACTGGTTTAAGTGAATACTTGAAGGAAGTCAATTTTAGAATCATTGATGAAGATATTGAAAATATAATATTCTTAAGGAAGGAAATCGCAAAATGTAAAACTCTTGACGCTATACATATTGCTACGGCTTTAGAGTTTAGCAGTTTAATTCCTGCATCCGACTTCTCTTTGTATACATTTGATAAAAACATGTCAGATCTTGCAAAGTCATTTAAGTTCAACGTAAATAAAGTACAAGAACAAGATTTTATCTAACAGGCTGATGACAAATTTCTTTATCAACTCCCATTAATACACCCCTGGCAAAAATAAAAAGAAGAGACTCTTTCAAAACTCGGGGAGTTTTGAAAGAGCTACCATAAATGTAGGTGGAGAATTTTGACAAGTTGTTGCCTTACAAAGACTTGTCAAAATTCTCCAAGAGCCAATTTCAAAAGTAACCGACTTTTGAAATTGGCTCAGAAATATACATTTTTATACTGAAGCTGTCACCTGTTTCTTGACACCTTGACGGTAACCTGTGAAGTACTGACAACCACAGGAGGGTCCGGCATGCGTGAGCAACTTGATTTCGGAAAATTGGGGCTGAAAGCGGGCGATTGTATTACTCTGGTTTCAACCGGCCATGTCGTTATGGTTGCTGCTTCTGCGGATGGCAGCGTTACGGGCAGTACCCTGGTACGGTATTGCCGCAGCGATGAACATGTATTGTGGACCTTGTCTGCCATAACCCGAAGAATCCTGGGCACAGACTTTGATCCCCGGGCTGATATCTGGTCACTGTGGCTGTGGCGCGGACATACGCTCAGGGAGCTGGCTTCTGTACACGTCCGAAGAACTGATACCTGCAATACGGGGGTATCAGAATGAATATTCAAAAGAAAAGAAAGCCTTGTGTTGCATGGCGTAACGTATGGCTGTTGCTTATTCTGGCTGTTTCCTCTTGCGCCTTTTCTGTTGAGGAAATCGAAAGCATACCAGCTATCCTGGTAAAACGGATAAGCGGTGAAGGACAGCGCTTGCTGCTGGTCGGAGATTCTCGAACATACAGTTGGCCGGATGGGTATTTTACCCGATACGAAATATGGAACTGGGCAGGAGCCGGATCTCAGACCCGTCACTGGCTTGCATGGACGGAAGCGCATTCTCCAGTGATGAAAGAGCGCTATGATACCGCTATTGTATGTCTGGGAATTAATGATGCAGGTCTCTTCCCCGATCTTAAACCAAGCGCTGACAGTCTGGCCCTGATTTGTACACGCCTTAAATCTGTTGCAGATCGGGTATATATCACCACAGTTCCATCTGTTTTTCCCGGTGGCGTTATTTCAGACGATAGAATTGAAGCATACGTTTTGACCGCTGACTACCTGAACAGGATGATCCGCGGGGCCGGGCTTGCCTTTACAGATGGCATCATCGATATTGCTGCGATTATGAACACCCGGGACGGGTTTCTCAAATCGGTATTCAATGCAGATGGTATTCATTTCACCCCTTCTGCCTATGACTTTATGGAGGCTGCATATCTGTATGTAATCGAAAACCCATGATTCCCCCGCTGCCCTTGTTTGCATCCGTGCTCTGAATCCCTTACAATTTATAGAATATAAAGAGCAGGATGTTGACAGGCTGCCGTGCTACCTGTTGGCTGCTGCTTCTGCAGTGGAGGCAAACATGAAAACTAACAGTGCAGACCGTACCGTATCCTTTGGTATTGGCGCCCGTATAGCAGTACTTTTTGGTGCCCTTACCCTGGTTGTAATGGTTATAGTAATTACGCTGGTTGTGGGCATGACCAACCGTGCCCTTTCGGCGAATACCGAATTATATGCCAGGGGTATCACACAGGCCCGCGCAGATGAACTTGCCGCTGCCGTGCGGGAGTATGTGCGCTTTGCCCAGGATGAGGCCAGCCAGCCGGTTATGCAAACGGGTGATTTTACGCAGATTGTGGAGCATCTGGTCAAACGGCGCACCGAAGTTGGCGCCTTTATTCTGGGGTACTTTTACGGTAATACCACCGGCGCGTATATCTCCTCCGACCGCGCGACCGGAAATATCGGAGATCGGGATTATTTTCAGGCCGTTGTACGCGGCGGAGCTGCATCGTCGATCGGTTCGCCTGCAATTTCCCGCTCCCTGAACATTCCTATTGTTGTAATTGCCGCCCCGGTCACAACAAATGGCCGGGTTACCGGAATGATAGGAGTGCAGGTGGGTCTTGCGGCTCTTTCCTCCTCTGTTACAGCCATAAATATTGATAATGCCGGTTATGGATTTTTGATCGATCGCGGCGGCCGAATGATTGCGCACAGCAATACCGATTTTATCCTGAGCCTTGATATCCGCGAGGCGGACAAGGAAGGCTTCAGCGGCCTGTCCGGGCTTGGACTTCAGATGGTGCAGGGCGGCAGCGGTACCGGCCGGTACCGGGATCAGGACGGGGTACTGCACCGCATGTTCTATTCTCCGGTGGAACGCACTAACTGGACGCTCAGCATCGCTGTGGAAGACGCGTACATCATGCGCACGGTATATTCCCTGGCCTTTGTTGTTATCGGCACCGGCGCCATCGCCATTGTGGTTATTATAATCTTTTCGATCGGCCTTGGCCGTTCCATTGCACGGCCGGTCAATCTGGCGGTTGAAATCGCCGGAGAAATTGCGGCCGGAAATCTGGTGCAGGAAGTACCGGATCGGATTCTGTCCCGCAAGGATGAACTGGGCAGTCTGGCGGTTGCTTTACAGAGCATGATAGAAAAACTGAGACAGGTTCTTGGCGAGGTGTATGCTGCAGTAGGCCAGGTTTCATCCGGCAGCCAGGAATTAAGCGGCACCTCCCAGCAGATGAGCCAGGGCGCCAGCGAACAGGCTGCCTCCGTTGAGGAGATTTCGGCCTCCATGGAGCAGATGAGCGCCAATATCAGGCAAAACGCAGAAAACGCTACAACAACTGAGCGAATTGCCCAGCAATCCGCACTTGTTGCCGAACAAGGCGGCGGAGCGGTAATCCGCACCGTAGAGGCGATGCGGCAGATTGCGTCCCGGATATCCATTATTGAAGAAATTGCCCGGTCCACTAACATGCTGTCGCTAAATGCGTCAATCGAAGCAGCCCGGGCCGGGGAATACGGTAAGGGCTTTGCTGTTGTTGCCTCCGAGGTTGGAAAACTGGCCGAGCGCAGCCAAAAAGAGTCTGGCGAGATCAGCAAGCTGTCTGCAGAAAGTGTTGCTGTTGCCGAAGCGGCCGGCAAGACCATTGTAGACATGATTCCCGAGATCCGGCGTACTGCCGAACTGGTTCAGGAGATTACTGCCTCCAGCAACGAACAGAATTCCGGTGCAGTTCAGATTAACGCTGCGATCGGCCAGCTGGATCAGGTTGTGCAGCAGAACGCCTCCGCATCTGAAGAATCTGCCTCAATGGCCGAAGAACTTG
Organism: uncultured Treponema sp.; assembly: GCA_964641135.1. GTDB lineage: Bacteria > Spirochaetota > Spirochaetia > Treponematales > Treponemataceae > Teretinema. Next base: position 21,373 of record CAZXJV010000015.1, read on the forward strand.
CCAGCCAGGCGGAGCAGCTGCGCGAAACAATAAGCTACTTCCGGTTTGAACAGGATTGATAGAGGCTGACGACAAAGGCAAACGAGCCTTTCTTATCCCTCCCCGCTGAATTCTATGGCGCGGGGGAGGGACGTTGCGTTATACTATGACCCATCATGAAGAAATTCGGTACCTTTAGCGGGGTGTTCATCCCCAGCTTTGAAGCCATACTCGGTGCTGTCCTGTTCCTGCTTTTGCCCCACCTTGTCGGCGAGATGGGGCTTGTGCAAATGCTGGTCATTATTGTTATAGCTAACCTCATCACAACGGCGACGGCTTTTTCAATCAGCGACTGCACCAGCTCGGTTTCAAGCGTCGGATCGGGCGGCATGTATGCCATCAGCAAACGCAGCCTGGGAAAGGCCTTCGGCGGCTCCATCGGCATTCAGCTGTATCTTGCCCAGGCAGCCAGTATCGGCTTTTATGCAATGGGTTTTGCAACCCCCCTGCAGGAACTCTTGCGCAACTGGACGGTGTGGACCTCGCTTGTTTCAGGATGGGATCTGACCCCTCTGATGGAAAAACAGGTGCTTGCATCTCTTCTTGCGTGTGCAGGCCTTGTTGCTGCCCTGATCGGTTCGGACTTTGTCTCGCGCCTGCAGCTTTTAATTTTTGTAATTCTGTCGCTTTCTGTCGGGGCCTTCTTTTTAAGTCCGGTGCTGGGCATTACCACTGGCGGACAGCCTTTGTTTACCCGCACGGTAAACTGGCATGGTGCAGGTACCGCCTTTACCTTTTTTGTTGCGCTCACTACCTTTTTCCCTGCAGTGACCGGAATCGATGCCGGGGTGGGCATGAGCGGTCTGCTCAAAAACCCCCGCAAAAGTCTGTTTCGCGGAACCTTTGCGGCTATTGCGGTTACCTTTGTTATTTATTCGGGGTTGGCAGTTCTATTTTCGTTTATCAATCCCGGAGTACTGGTGCGCACAGCAGAGGGTGCTGTGCCTTCTGTTACCGCTCTCTTTGCTTCAAATCCTGTTCTGTATGCCCTCTTTATGACCGGCATAATGGTTGCGACGGCGTCTTCAGCCCTTTCATACTTTGTTACTGCGCCCCAGACTGTACAGGCCCTGGCTGTTGATGATGTTCTGCCCCGGTTCATGAATGTGCTTGGCCGTGATTTTACCCGCCGGGGAAAGGAACCCCGTGTCGCAACCCTGCTCACCTTTGCAATTGTAATGGCGGTAATCTGGAGCGGAGATGTTGATGCATCTGCCCGTCTGGTAGGTATTGCCTTCCTCGTGGTATACGGCTGGATAAACCTGGTTGCCTTTTTTGAACGCGTTTCCGGCAACCCCGGCTTCCGGCCGGAGCAACAGCTTCCCTGGGTAATCGGTTTTGCCGGATTCGCCGGTTCTTTAATCATTATCGCTCTTGATAATCCTGTGCTGGGCATTTCTGTCCTGGCCGCCCAGTTTTTAACGTTTCATCTTATTTTGCGTTTCAAGGCGCAGGGGCAGATGGAAGGTGTCTGGTGGGGACTCTTGTTCACGGTTATCAGCTGGACCCTCGCACGCATGCGCCGAATAATCCAGGGAACACGGAACTGGCGGCCTTTGCTGTCAGTCTTTGTGTTTGCGGACCAGCCGGAGACAGCCGGGCCAACCATCCTTCTGTCCCGGCGTATCGCAAATTTCAAGGGTATGGTTGCCCTCAATGTCTTGCCCGGTGCAATGAAAGACCCCGCATCAAATCCCTGGCTGCCTGGAGACGCCCGTATCCTTTCCGATGCCGATGATCCTTCGCTTTTAATACCGGCAATGACCCAGATGGCCCTTCCCGGCGGGCTGAGTTTCAATTCAATTCTGATCGCCGAAGATGCCCGGCTAAATATGGCTGTGGTCATGGAGCGGGTAATCAGCCACGGACAGAACCTGCTTTTATACAAGGCCGGACATAGCCACGGTGCTGATGAAAACCGCATCGACCTGTGGTGGAAGGGTGAAGCGAACGGCAACTTTATGGCTCTGCTGGCCCATATCATGCTGCAAAGCGATGAGCTTGCTCACCGCCGGCCCGCAACAATCCGCTTTATCCGCAAGCTTTCTGCCGGCCAGGACGTTGAAACAGCCCGTACCGATCTTCTTTCCTTGATAGAAACAAATAATCTGGAGGCCGATACGCTTGTCCTCCCGCCAGATGATCAGCCGTTTCTGGAAGCGGTGCACCGTACTTCTGCTGATGCCTCTTTAATTCTTATGGGCATGCCCGGCCAGAGCGCCGGCACCCTTGCAAAGGTTTTCCGCCTTGACAAGCTGTTCTTTGACCGCGAACTTGGAAAATATGATGATCTGCCTCCAATACTCTTTGTAAAGGCAGCCGGCATCATGACCCTGATGGACTGACTGGAGGAACATAATTGAGCAAGTCAAAAAGTGCCCTGATGACCGTAATAGTTTCAATTCTGGCTTGCGGTTTTCTCGTGACCAGCCTGGCAGGCTACTTTACAGCACGGTCCTCCCTGCGCAGCGAAATAACCGGCAGCTCGCTGCCGCTCACCAGCGACAATATCTATTCAGAGATACAACGCGACCTGCTGCGTCCTGTATTTATCAGTTCCCTGATGGCAAGCGACACTTTTTTGCGTGATTGGGTTATCTCCGGAGAACGCAATCCTGACGAAATGGTGCGCTATCTGCGCGAGATCCGCGACAGCTATGGAACGGTTTCAAGTTTTTTTGTTTCAGATCGTACCGGCCGTTACTATAACCAGGACGGTATTCTTAAAACGGTCAGACGCGATGAACCGCGCGACCTGTGGTACTGGCGGGTTCGGGATATGGAAAACGATTACGAAATCAACCTGGATATCGATCTTGCAAACAATGATGCACTCACCATTTTCATAAACTATCGGGTCTATGATTTTAACGGTGTTTTTATTGGATCTACCGGTGTCGGTTTGACGGTGCATGCCGTAAAGAATTTGATCGAGCACTATGAATCAAAGTACGGTCGTTCAATATTTTTTATTGATCGCGACGGAACCATTACACTCCGGGGTTTGAATATTCCTGCAGAATGGAAAACTCTTGGGGAAATTCAGGGCGCCAACCGTTTTGCGGACGAAATACGTTCCGGCGACGGGGCAACCTTTGCATACAAACGGGATCACAAGCATGTCTACCTTAATACCCGTTATATAGACGAATTTGACTGGATTCTGCTGGTGGAAGAAGTTGATACAGCTTCCAGTGGTCTGTTATTCCGTACCCTGCTTATGAATATTGTGTTAAGCCTTTCGGTCACAGTTTTGGTCTTTTTCATTCTGCGGGCCCAGATTGCAGCAGATCAGAACCGGCTGGAAGTTCTTGCTGCCACCGACAAGCTCACCGGTTTGTATAACCGGCAAGCCTTCGATGTCCTTGTTGATTGTGCATTGCGTGATCGGGAACGAAGCGGTGCGGGCATGGCGCTGGTGATGATTGATCTGGACTTCTTTAAAAAAATCAATGATTCTCTGGGACACCTTGCCGGCGACATGGCGCTGAAACAAAGCAGTGAACGCATCCGCGGAGCGGTACGCGATTCCGACATCCTGTGTCGATGGGGTGGCGAGGAGTTCCTGGTACTCCTTAAAAATTGCACTGAGGCCGGTGCCCGAAAGGTTGCGGAAGATGTTCGTCAGTCTTTTATACAGCAGCCCCTTATACTGGAGGGCGGCCAGGTATCCTTGACTGTCAGTGCGGGAGTCACGATGCTTAATGATGGTGACACGCGGGACAAGGCGATTGCCAGAGCCGATACAGCCCTGTATGCGGCAAAGGCTGCCGGCAGGAATTGTCTGGAAGTACGATAAACCCGTTTTGTGGCGGTATTGATGCTGCCGGGGGCTGTGTTGCTATTGCCCGGCGCTGCCTGGTGCGGGACGGGTGTCGTGCTTGTAACTGTGTCGGGCATAGGCATAGCGCCCGACAAAACGGCTCATAAAAGCCTTAAATTTCCATATCGGGGTTGCAAGGCTTATATGTTTACCCCGTGTGGCATCTTTCAGGCAGTATGAGACGACCTGTTCCGCGCTTTTGCCACCGGTTACCTTTTTCCGTACCCCCCCTGATGCCACATTCGCAAACTCTGTATCTACGGGTCCCGGGCACAGGCTTGAAACAAAGATACCGCTGTCGGCAATTTCGGCTCCAAGAGCAACGCTGAAGCTAAGGACATAGGCTTTAGTTGCAGCATATACCGCAAAGTTCCCGAGGGGGATGAATGCCGCAAGGCTTGCCACATTTACCAACAGGGAGCCTGGAGGCATCCTGGGTATGCACAAGTGGCACAGGGCGGTCAGGGTATAGATATTCAGGTGTATCATCTCGAGTTCGCGCTCCAGCGGTGTTTCCATGAAGGTGCCGTAGGTGCCAAAACCCGCATTATTGATCAGGGCGTCAATCAAGATTTCTTTCTCTTCTGCAAGCAGTTGTGTGAATGCTGCAACACCCTGTGGTCCGCCAATATCCATGGCAAGAGTTCGGCAATGAGTATCGCTTTCTCCCTGGCTCGCAGCAAGGGCTGCTGTTTCTTCAAGCTTATCCATGCGACGTCCGATCAGCCATAACTCGTCAACCGGGCGGGTTCTGGCCAGCTGGCAGGCGAATTCCCGTCCAATCCCGGTTCCGGCTCCGGTAATAATCTGAATGCGTTTCATTCTTCCATAATAACACTGTCTAGGCGCTCATGCCACCAGATTCCCGGGGATTCGGTATGGAACAGTTTGTTTGTGTATGCAGCCTTCCTTGATGGTGATAACAATCGTGTTTGTCTTTTGACAGCCTGTAAAAGCTGGCATATACTGCATATCGTGTCACAAAGGCTGATTGTCTCAATACTCATTTTTGCTCATGTGCTTTTAACCGGCTGTGGAGGGGGAATTGTCTCCTCTGTTGAGGCCCGTGACGGCGTGATTGACCTTTCGGTACACTCTTCGTCTGTAGTAGAGCTTACGGGAATGTGGCAGTTTATCCCGGGCGAGTTTGTTTCACCCGGCAGAATCTCCAATCAAGAATGGAGAATCGAAAAATTTCCTGCTTCCTGGACCAGTTATGATCCGCCTGTTCCTGCACATCATTGGGGAACCTATCGCCTGCAGATTATCGGGCTTGATCCTGATGTGTGTTATGCCTTCCGCTTCCCGGGTTACAGTTCGGCAGCCCGCTATTTCGTAAACGGCACCGGGATTTATGCACAAGGTATTCCGGGTCCCTCGCGGGCAACAGAACAACCGGAATGGAATTCTGTATCTGTTGTTCTTTCCTGCAGCGGTATGCAGAGTATTGATCTGGTAATGCACCTGTCCAATTTTAATGATCTCATGCCGGCAACAACAGAGGCTGTCAGTTTCGGCCCCCGTGAAAAGCTGATCTCCTCCAGGGAGAATGCCCGGCTTTTGCTTATCATTCCCTTCGGGGCCATTCTTGCGATGGGTATGTTTTTTATTTCACTGTACGTGTTTCACCGGGGTGAATATGCTGCATTGTGGCTGGGTTTGTTGTGTGCAGCCTTTGCTGTGCGCATGCTCTGCTATGACGAGTTTATGCTTCGCTATTTAATTCCGGCAGTATCCGTTCAATTGCAGTTTCGTCTCGGGTATTTCACTTTTGCAGTTGCGCCGGCACTTTTTATGGCTTTTGTGTATGCATTGTTTCCGTCAATAACACCCCGCTGGACTGTATGGCTTGTTGCAGCGGCAGCTGCCGTGTACGGTATCATGAATCTTTTTACACCGCCACTTTTCTTTATCAGTTTTTTGCAGGTCTTCCAGCTGTTTGTTGCTTTGTGCGGTTTGTATATAATTGCACTGGTTATTATTGCCGCCTTCAAGCGTCTTGAAGGGGCCAGGCTGTTTTTATTCGGGTTTGCACTGTTCTTTGCGGTGGTTATTCGGGATATTCTTATTGCAAACAGAATGCTTCATGGCCGTTTCCTGGGTCACTTTGGTATTCTGGCAATTGTATGTGCCATGGCGCTTCTGTTGGTCCGCCGTCTGACTGGAGCTTTTACCCAGGTTGAACAGGCCCAGCTGAGTCTCGAGCAGACAAACCTGTCCCTGGCCCGTTTTGTTCCCAACGACTTCCTTCGATATCTGAATAAACACTCCATAACTGATATTACACTTGGAGACAACATCCAGAAACGAATGTGTGTAATGTTTATCCATCTTGGCGTTGATATTCCGTTATATGAGATAGAAGCACGTATCAACCTGCTTGAAATGCTTAATGAGGTCCTTCTGCATATTACCCCGGTTATCCAGCGGTACCAGGGCTTCGTGGACAAGTACCTCAGTGAAGGATTGATGGTTCTGTTTCCGGAGGATGCCGAACCGGCACTCAGGTGCGCGGTGGAGATCGGAGATGTGATGAAGGTGTATAACCGGGAGCGTCTGTCCCGGGATCTGCCGGAGATCCGTTTTGCTGTAGGCCTGCATCGCGGTCAGTTGATGCTTGGTACCATCGGTGAACAGGAGCGAATGGACGGTACAGTTATATCTGATGTTGTGAATATGGCCAGTCGCCTTATGGGGTTTGCATTGGGTAAACAGTTGCCTATGGCCTTATCCGACGAGTTCTTGCCCGATATCGGTCCGGACAGCATTTTTGTTCCGGAATCCCTTGGTCAGGTTCATTTGAAAGGCAAAGAACATCCGGTTTCCATTTATCAGGTGGTGCTAAAATGAGCGGACCGCGTAAACCTGCTGTTGTTCTTGGCGCCGCAGCCCCTTTTTTGTTTTTGCTGTTGGTTATCTACCTGGTTATATTATCCAATCCTGCCTCGGGCACATCACGGCGTACCAGTGTTTCTCCTGTCGCAGGCCGGCTTGATCTTTCTGGGAGCCGATCAGCAATTCATGAGGTTCGGGGCGAATGGCTGATAGAGTGGAAGTCATTCCTCACAGGATTTGAAGAGTTTTCTTCGCAGAATCTTCTTGTTTTGCCGGGGTCCTGGCTTTCTTTTAGGGGTACAGAACGCTATGGTTATGCCAGCTTTGCCCTGAGGGTAACAGGTCTTGATCCGGCACAGTTGTATGCATTCCGAATAGGACATTCATTGACTGCTGTTCGCGTTCTTGTTAACGGTCAGGAACAGCTGCGCTTCGGAACTCCGGGGCGCTCATTGGAAGAAGAAGAACCCTGGTGGGCTTCCGGTTTGGCCCGATTCTCCCCCGGCCCGGACGGAACCGCTGATATTATATTGCATATATCCAATTTTCGCGATCGTGGCGGTGGTACCAATGCAACACTCTTTATAGGCGCTGAACGTGAGTTGTCAGCTATGGAAGACATTCAAAAGCTCAGCGAGGGTATTCTTTTCAGTATTTTGGCTGTTCTGGCCCTCTTTTTTATAACCTTGTTTGTATTCCGTCCCGGTGACAGACACTTTTTGTGGTTTGCCGGTCTATGTCTGGTTGTTGCAGTCAGGACAATGTGCTACGACGGATTTTCATTTATTACCCTTGTTCCCGGAATTTCCTGGCTTGCCTTTTTTAAGCTGGGTTACCTGACCTTCCCGTTAGCAGTAATCTGTTTTCTGGGTTTTTTGCGGAGTCTGTATCCGCACCTTGTGCACCGGATTCCTTTTGCTGTTTCCACAATCGGACTTGGATTATATGTGCCCATAATCCTTTTTGCTCCCCTTGAGTGTATAACCAATCTGCTGGTGCCTTTTCAGCTCTTTGCCATACCCGTCGTATTGTGGGGTTTTGGAACCATTGTTCGGGCCCTTGTTCGCCGCGAACAAGGATCCCTGTGGTTTGTGTTCGGTTTCTCTTTTGCTATCGTTTCCTTTGTGTATGACATTCTCGTTTCAATGTGGATAATTTCCGGTTTCAGCATCAGTCAGCTTGGTGTTTGTCTGTGTCTGTTTTCCCTGGCAATGATGGTCTCCCAGCGCTATGCGGTATCGATTGAATCTTCCCTCCAGCTGACCCGCCAGCTGCAGTTTATCAACAAATCCCTGCAGCGCTTTGTTCCCCAGCAGTTTTTATCCTGTCTGGGAAAAAAAACGATCTGTGATGTAAATCCCGGCGACAATGTCACCATGGAGATGGCGGTTCTTGCTGCTGATATCCGCAGTTTTACTTCCATAGCTGAGAAAATGTCCCCGGCAGAGGTTTTTTCATTCATTAACGAGTATCTCGAACTTGTCGGTCCCATTATAAGGCACCACGGTGGTTTTATAGCCAAGTACCTGGGCGACGGTTTTCTGGCCCTGTTTCCATCCGGAGCTGAAGAAGCCGTGCGCTGCGGTATCCAGATGCAAGCCGCTGTTACAGGCCGGAATCGCCGGCACCCGGAAAAAATAAAGATAAAGATCGGAGTCGGTATCGACTCAGGCCGTATGTATGTCGGAACGATAGGCGATAGTTCCCGTCTGGACGGAACTGTGCTTTCGTCCTGTGTCAAATCTGCCGAGCAGCTCGAACAGGCAACCAAGCTGTATCATGCCCGCATCCTTATTAATGAATCGGTTTTCTCACAGCTCAGTGATCCGTCCGCCTATTTTATCAGACCGGTAGACCGCGTGAAGCTCGGAGAAAAGGGCGCCTTCCTTTTTGAAGTATATAACAATGATCCTGACATGATCCGCGACAAGAAATGGAAAAGCCAGGCTGATCTTGAACATGGTCTTTTTGCCTTCTTTACCCGTCAGCATGACGAAGCTGCCCTGTTTTTGTCAAAAGTGCTCACTATATACCCTGATGACCCGGTCGCCCGCCTCTATTATGATCGGTTGCGGGAATAGAAACGGGTTCTAAAAGATTTTTGTTGCATATTTAATAAAACAGGCCGATAATGGAGAAAATGGAGAAGGTCTCTCACGAACCCCACAGCTCAAAGGTGTGTATGATGAACAGAAAGTTTTTGGTGTCTTTTGTATGTATGGTGCTTGCCGTTGCAGGTCTGTCTGCTTTTGGAAAGCGTGAAACGGTGGATACCGAGGCTGAACGCCTGGACAGCTGGATGGAAACAGTTGATATCTCCGGAAAAAAACCCGGTAAGTATAATATCCTGATAACTGCCGAGGATCTGGCTGGCAATCAGGGTTTTGCCGGTCCGTACAATATGTATATAGATCCGGAATCTGATCTGCCGGTAACCCGTGTAACCAACCCTTTGCATGGAATGCGCGTCCCTGGCAACCTCAATATCGTTGGTACCTGTATTGATGATGATGCTGTTGATTATGTAGAACTTGTGCTTAACGGATCGGATACACCGGTTCGCGCTGAAGGCAAGGAGTTCTGGTCATACTACCTGGATACTACCGGACTTGAAGAGGGTCCGCACCGTATAGATGTATATGGTGTTGATATTTATGGTGTAAAAGGTCATCCCTATACAGTTATATGGAATCTTGACCGCAATCGCCCTGAAACCAGGGTTACCAATCTGGATATGGGTGCCCTTGTTTCCGGTAAATTTACTCTTTCCGGTGTTGTAACTGACGGCAATGGAATAAACGAATTGTATTATTCTGTCGACGGCGGCCTTCACTACCGACAGCTTTCTTTGAAGCATAATCGCCGTGAGAATCTCTGGACCTTCTCGGTAAACCTGGATTCCCGCAAAATGGATGACGGTCCCTCGGTTGTCTGGTTCAAGGCCGTGGATGGCCAGGGTTCTGAAGGAATTTACACCTTCCTTTTCTTCGTAGACAATACAAAGCCGGATGTCGGCTTTGTGTCCCCTGCTGCTGACGAGGCAGTTAACGGGGTGTTTGCTGTTACAGGCTATGCCAGGGATATAATCGGTTTGCAGGCCCTTTCCTGGAAAATGGGCAGAGAGACCGGGACCCTTGAAATCATCAAGGGGAATCCATACTGGTATCAGGAATTTGACCTGCGTGGACGCCGAGAGCGTCATGTAGATCTGGAAGTAATCGCTGTTGATATTGCGGGTAACCGTACTGTTGCAAAACGCCGGATTCTTTTGAATCATGCGGCTGATGCTCCTGTTGTTACAGTCGCTTCGCCTTCGCCGCAGTCTGTTCATGAAGCAACAGTCCCTCTCAGCGGTATTGCTGTAGATGATGATGCTGTTGCCGGGGTATGGTACAGCGTCAACAAGGGTGGGCCGGTTCAGATTGAATCAACCGGAGTATTCGCTGCAGAGATTTCCGGGCTTCCTGCCGGACGGCATTCTGTAGAAGTGTGGCCTGTGGATATGTATGGAGTGCGGGGCGCGTCTGTTACTATGCCTTTTGTCGTCAGCGGACCGGCACCGGCCATCAGCTTTGAGCCAATTCAGGCCGAGCCTGCAGGTTTCAGTGTCGAGGCAGGCCGTACCCTTTCAGGGACAATTGCTTCACAGGCCGGCCTTAAGTCCGCCAGCTGGCAGGTGACCGGTATGCCTTCCAGGCCGATAGCGCTTCGTGCAGGCGCCCAGGAAGCTGCCTTCCGTATTCCGGTAACACCGGATTTTCCATACGGTCTGGTCAGTCTTGATATTGTAGCGGTTGACATGTTTGACCGTGAGGTACGGGCAACTCAGCTTTTCTATACTGCCAACCTGACAATTCCACGGGGAACACAGCCTGTACTGGAAGAATCAACCATCCGGGCTTCCCGGGACATTGTTATTCCTGCAACAAACCGGACCCCTGAGGTTTCCGGTACTGTTTCCATGGTGATGGAGAGCCTTGTTCCGGATGGTACCCCGTTCCGCAACGGGATGAATGTTATCCTTTCCGGTCCCGGTTGGCCCCGTGACGCACAAAAAGACGGTGGCATCAAGGTTGTCATTGAGACCCCTGTGCCGGTTACTGCGGTGGCCTTTGCCCTGAATGGCGGTGCTGCCCAGAGAGCCTCTTTCCAGCGTACAGCTGACAATCGTTTTGAATCAACCATTCCTCTCAATGCACTCTTGCCTGCTGATTGGCTACAGGTTCTGGTTACGGCAACCCTGCGCGATGGTTCCACTATATCTACCGAAGGCCTTGTGTGTGTGCTTCGTCCCCAGCCCAAAGCCGGTGTTAATGACAACGAGCAGCTGGTATGGGAAAACCTTGTCAGGAATTCCGATAATGCAGTTCTTTTGATTGACGGGGTTCAAGCCCGCGCTTTGTATAATGCCCGTCCCGGCCGGGGCGGTCGTTCTGTTCGTCTTGCACAACCTGTTATCGGCCTGGATGTAAAACTCGAAGGCAATCTTCTTGTTGTATCCGGCAGCCGGGATGGTGAATACAAGGATATACGTTTTGTTATCCAGGACAGTGCCGGGGACGAGTATCTTACCGCTCCGCTGACTTTCATTGTTGATACCGCTCCGCCGGTTGTTACCCTTAATCCTGCCATGGCTGTTGTATGGCGCCAAAACGAGCTGCGTATCAGCGGAGAAGCTGCCGATCAAGGCCGGATAGTCAGACTTGAATACAGTCTGGATGCAGGTTCTACCTGGCGTCAGCTTGCCAATAAAACAACAGGCCCGGCAGCGACTGCTTCCTGGAGTTTTGATGAACTTGTTTCTATAGATGGTATGGCTGATGGCAGACTTGAGCTTCTGGTTCGTGCCGTTGACGGTGCTGGACGAAGTTCACAATCCTGGACAGTCTACCAGAAAGATACCCAGGCACCTGATGTCCGGGTTGTTATTCCTGCTCCCGGGGACATTGTAAACGGTGAGACCAGAATAGCTTTCGATGTTCGGGACAGCGGCAAATTTGTTAAAGCAGAGTATCGTTCGCCTGATGCGCGTTCTGCCTGGCAGGAGCTCGAGATTTCTGCAATGACTATGACAATGGTTGGTACCAATCGTCAGCCCATTGCGCCTGATATGCATTTCCGTTTCACGGATGCTGCCGGAAACAGTACTGTACTGAACGAGTGGCAGTTTGAAATTGATTCAGAGGCTGACTTGCCGGTTGTAGAGATACATCTGCCCGAAGAAAATGAGATTATCCGAAAAGACTTTGTTGTTTCCGGCGTAGTCTATGACGATGATGAACCGGCAAAGATCTGGTATAAAATCGATGATGGTACTTTTACCGAGGTGCCCATAAAGAACAGCTTCTCTATACCGATAGAGTTGCGCAGTCTGACTGATAATGAACATACCATTACCATCTACGCCGAGGATATTCACGGGGTGCGCGGTCATGAAGTTGCACGTACTATCCGTGTATCTCTGGAAGAACCCAAGGCTGCGGTCCAGTCTCCGTCTTTTGAAGATACCAACAAGGGTGTTGTAGAGATTACCGGTGTTGCGTCCGACAAGAACGGAATAGACCGCGTCGAGATTTCGCTTGATAACGGAAACACCTGGAACCTGGCTGTAGGTCAGGAAAAATGGCTGTACCGCTTTGATACCCGGGTAATCCAGGATGGTACCCATGTTGTCTTTGTCCGTGTCTGGGACAAGTATGAGACCATGGGTCTGTACTCCAGTTTGATCAATATTGATAATACAGCGCCTTCCATCACCCTGGAGCTCCCGGCAGACGGAAGCCGGACCGGCCAGATGCTGTTTATCTCCGGTCAGACCATGGATAACATTACCCTGGAACAGGTACGGGCCAAGATCAGTAATATTGATCCCCGTCAACCGGCAATACCGGCAGCATTGACAGATATCGTTTTTGAAAACGAGCTGATTATCTCGCGCGGTATTGATGTTAGTGTGCTGCCGGAGGGCTTTTATAACCTGGAAGTTCGCGGATATGACCGTGCCGGGAATATTACCCGTGTTTCCCGTAACTTTGAAGTATACAAAAGGACCGACCGGAATCGTGTAGAACTTTTGTATCCTCTGAACGGTGAACGGGTGCAGGGTATGTTTAATATTTACGGCCGTGTCGTCTGTGAAGATCCGGTTGAAAGCCTCATGCTTGTTATCGACGGCGAAAATGCAGCCTTTGCCGAAATGACTCCTTCCGGATATTTCAAGTTTACCGTTACTCCGGAAATGCTTGGCGAGGGAATGTACCGTGTTTCTGTCCGTGCCCTGTTAAGCGGTGACCGGATTGTCAATTCAGAACATCACACCTTCATCTATCAGCCCAATGGCCCATGGATAACAATAGACAACTTTGCGATGGGTGATTTTGCCATGGATCGACCCTGGCTGCATGGTACGACCGGATATGCCTTTACTGAAGAAGAGGTTCTTGCGATGCGTTCAAAGGGCATAACCCGTGAAGAACGTCAGGCACTTCAAGCTAAAAGCCTTCAGAAGGTAGAAATCAGTTTTGACAACGGAAAAACCTTCCTGCCCACTGAGTCCGGGCGACGCTGGCGTTATCGGCTTGAAACAGGTGACCTTGCAGAGGGCTATCACTTCATGGTTGTTCGGGCAACGATGAATAATGGTGAGGCTGCTGTTACCCGGATGATTATTCAGGTGGACAAGACCAATCCTGAAATCAAGCTGATCTCTCCGTCCGAGGGAGGACGGTATAATAATGAGCTGGTGTTCTCGGGGCTCAGTTCCGATGATGTTCAGCTCGATTCTGTGCTGTTGTCTCTCAGGCCCGGTGATAAATCTGCCTATGCGGTTCCTGCCTTTATTCAGGGCTTGTATTTTGACTGGCATTTCTGGGGTGCAACCCTCTATGATGTGGGTATAGGGCTAACCTTCTTTGACGACAACGTAAAGCTGCAGGCCCAGTTCGGGCAGTTTACAGAAGAGCAGCGCAAGGTCTTTACGCAGTCTGATTTGCGATACGGCGGCAATGTTTTTGGTGTAAAACTTCTTGCAAACCTTGCATATGTTCCCATGGAGTTTTTCCTCGGTCCGGACTTCTCCTGGCTTTCTGCAACAGCTGCGGTGGGTGCGAACTTCTCTGTATTCAGTGAAACCCAGAGCGGCAAGGAGCAGATTTTGTCAGCCATGCTGTTCCAGGTTGAATTCCCCCGGGTTACCATACCCAAGCGTAAAACCTTCCGTACTTTCTCGTTCTATACAGAAGGGCAGCTCTGGTTTATCCCGACCGATGTTGATTCAGCCGAGGTTGAGATCCAGTCCCTTCTGCCGCACTTGACGGCGGGAATCCGGTTAAACGTGTTCTGATATTTTAGCAAAATGCTGACAAACTCGATGCTTGTCAGCATTTTGCTATGTTATTCTTCGAAAAGCTTACGCTTTTCTGCAGAATTGTGACATTATTGAAGCTGATGACAAAGGCTTGATAGCCTTTGTCATCAGCCTGTTAGTGCGGCCGCTTACCGGCCGCGCTTTTTTTGACTTTGTAACCGGATTGGTAATACTAAAGATTTTTGTTGCAGGTTTCTCTTTCCCTGTGTTAAAATATTCCAGATAGTCTCAAAAGTGGTAATCTGCGTATTGTTCTGTCGAGATTGTAAATTCTGGACTTTTTTGTGTTCGTGTGTATGAAAAAACAGTGAAAAAGGTAATAAGCAGTGTTATACTAAAAGGTGCCGGTATCTTTGTCACTGTATGTTTTTTTGGGTGGTTTTAATGGAGATATTGGTGCAAATGTAAAAAACACGTTCTGCTAAAAGTCTATTAAACAAGTAACAAAATGGTTTTTTTGTACAAATTCAAGGTATTGAAGCGCTGTGCCGATATACCTAGATGGGGCATTCTGTCTGCAGGCAGGTTGTCTTTCAGGAGGGCATTTATGAGAAAAGCGGGTTTCCGTGTAATGGGCCTGGTGGCTCTAATTCTGGTTGTTTCCGGCTTGTTGCTGACATGTGAAGTCGGTATGGGTAAATCTGTTGATACCTTGCCTCCGCGGGTATCTATAACGTATCCCCCGACAACCAGTGTCATACGCGGTTCATTTGTCGTCACTGGTACGGCAGATGATGAAACTTCCATTGCTTCCGTAAATGTTTCTCTCAAGAATCTTGAGACCGGTATTACGGCCGGAACCTGGCGAGCCAGTTATAACGCAGGAACGAAGAAATGGAATCTTCAGATACAAAATGACAGGGCTTTTAATGCCGGAACCGGTGAATTCGGGCCTGCTCCCATTCCTGATGGTCGATACGAGGTTATGGTGCGGGCAGTTGACTCCGCAAACCGTCAATCTACATCCCGCATGACGTACTTCCTGGATAATACCCCTCCTGTCCTGTTGCTCAGTCAGCCCGCAACTACCGGCGCAGGTAATGCCAGCCTGTTCAGCGAGGCAATGGTTTTCAAGGGCGATACCTGGGATCTTAATTATGTTGACAAGATAGAGTTTAACTTCTTTGACTTTACTACTGGTGCCCATTTGACAACCCATACAGAACTGAACCCCGGCGGATCATGGGATATACCAATAGGAATCCGCAGCGCTACAGCTACTGACCAGGCCTATCTTGACCTGATCAGCGGTCTTACCCCGGCTGACGGCGCCCTCACCGTTACCTGGACTGCAACCGCCTATGACAATGCCTATCGATACAACGATCCCGCCGGTGTGGCCATAGATACTACCGGCAACGCCTCCAGCCATTATTTTGTCCGTTCTTCCATACTCCGCTCTCTTGAGGTTGGAGAAAAAATGCCCAAGGCGGAGCTCCTTTCCCGTCTGGATAACAGCAGCACATTTACAAGCAGCGAATTGCCCCCATCGCTGACCTTTGCTGTATTAAAAGATTTGCGCATGCCCGGCACGGTTATAACCTCTCCTGCGTTCGATAAAGCGCTTTACAGTTCTCTTGCAATTGATCCTTTTAACAAGGCTCCTACTGTTAATATCATCGGGATGGTTGATGCCAGTGATACAGGGCCGGTCTATTCGGCTAACAATCTCGCTCCCGGAACCAATCTTCCGATACGCATCAACCTTGGACCGGATCAGAATCCCCTGAGGTTTGCTGCTTCGGATACGGATCAAATCAAAATTACTATCTACGCTGAAACTGCCCCGGCTACACCTATGGCCGGTTATAATGCACGGGTTATACCCGAATCAGATATCCAGGACTTGGGAAGCAGCCTTCTGATCAGTTTTACTGTTCCCGGTTTCAGCGGCGGTTACCGTATGGTGATTTATGCTGTTGATGTTGCCGGAGAAACAGCCAGACGAAATGATTATTACTATAACATCAATATGGGTGTGCCTCTGCTTGAGTCCGTGCGGCCCACGCCGGTTTCAGGATCTGCGGCAAAAGTGCGCCCTGACGGTGGAGGACAATTCAAGGTTACAGTCGTCGGCAAGGATAAAGAACCGTTGACTTTGCGAATTTTCAGTGTTGATGATACTGATCCAATGAATCCCGTTCTAACACCTATGGTCGGTATACCCGGTTCAGCTTCCCCGGCAGTTGTCATTGGGACCGGAAATGAACTTGATAGCTATACCTGGACGCTTACTTTTACAGCCCCCCCTGACGGTGATACAGTTAAATTCGCCTTCCAGCTTAACGATGGAGTTTACGACTCCAGTTACGCGTACCGAAACTATACAACTGATACAACCTTCCCCATTTTGCATCATCTCGTAAGTCCTGCGGTCAGTCTTTCGGTTCTGCCCGATGCGCGTAAAACCGTTGTTGATGGAGCAAGTTTAAGAATTGATGGTTTCTCTGACATTGATCTTGACCGTGCTCTCTTCCTGCAAACCAGTACTCCGTTCCCGACACCGCCTCCGGCAGCTGACTGGAATGATCCTGACAAGACAGCTCTTGCTACCTGGATTGATGTTGACACCAATCCTGAAGATCCTGCCGGTGAATACAGGCGGTTCAGGGCAACATTGCCCTTACCGGATGTTGAGGGACGCTATTATATCTGGTATCGCCTTGCAGATGATGCATTGGATGAGTTTGGTAATCCTGTGTACAGCACCGCACTCGGCTTATGCGAGGTAATGCTGGACAAGGCTGCTCCTGTTCTTATGGTAACCGGAACATGGGGTGTTGAGTCCTATAAGACCACCGCGCCTGTAACAATCAGCGGTACAGCAAGTGACCCGAATGGAATCGATGCGGTTCTGTTTGAAGGACTTGGATTGAGCGATCAAACTGTTAGTGGCGCCTCCGGTGACACAAACAGAACCTGGAGTGTGCTGGTGACACCGCCTTCACAGGGTGTACAGACAGTAACAGTTAGAGCCCGTGATGTTGCGAATAAAATAACTTCACAGGGTGTTCAGTTCTTCTTCGACAATCAGCCTCCCCAGTTTGCAGTATCGAATTTAAGCAATAATTCCTCTGTTGCAACAGATCCATTTACTGTAAACGGCATTGCCAGTGATTTAAGCGGAATCGATTCTATAGAATATAGCCTGAATGCCGGGGCTTGGACCCCAGTAACAACAGCGGGTTCCAGCTGGAGTCATGATATTTCCGGTATGACAGAAGGAGTTACACAAACTATCCGGTTCAGGGCAACAGACAACGCAGGTCATGAAACAATGACAGACGTATTGTCCTTTGCACTTGATACTCAGCCACCGGCGATTGAAATTTCGACAATAGACGGAACTGCCCGTGCTTCCTGGGTAGCAAATACTCCGAAACGTGTTTCTTTCCCGATGAATGGAACCGCATCAGATGCAAGCGGACTGTCACTGTTGGAATACAGTATTGATAATGGAGCCACCTGGCTTTCCATGGCCGATAGCCCTGTGTCTCCTGCTACCCCTGTCAGTATCAACTGGACACAAACCGTTGCAGTCCCTGCAGATGGTGCGAATGACGGCATTAAAACTGTCCGGGTGCGTGCAACCGATCGTTTCGGCAAGCAGACCCAGGACAGCTTTGCTGTGCGTTTTGATACAATGCCGCCGGTAGTAACGGTTACTAACCTTGTTAATGGCGACTTGATAACTGCTGTCCCATTTACACTCACCGGAACATGGACCGATGCGGGCGGCAGCGGTACAACCGGCGGGCTTGCCAAGGTTGAATACCATCTGAATGCCGGTGCCTGGACTGATTTGACTGTTCCTGCCGGTGAAAGCTCCTGGTCTCAGTCTCTTGCCCTTGCGCAGGGGCTTGACCAGACCATCCGTATTCGCGGAACCGATGCCGCAGGCAATGTATCTGCTGAAACTGTCCTGACCGGAATCCGTGTGGATACCGAAATCCCGGCTGTATTGGAAACCGAAGTTGGAAGCGAAGATCTGGTATATCGCCGTGCCGGACAGAATCTTGTTCTTTCCGGAACTGCCAGTGACACACTCGGCCTGAACAGGGTTGAAATCAGTGCACTGAAAAACAGTGTCAGCCAGGGTGTTGTTCATACGGACTCAGCCAGCCCTGAATCATGGACATATACCCTTCCTGCGATTCCCGCAAACGACGGGCTGTGGGTCTTTACAATTAAAGCTATAGATTCTGCGGGACGTGAGTCTATTTCATTGATACGAAATGTGCGTATGGATGCTACGGTTCCGTCTACATCGATTGATCTTCCTGCTTCTGCAGCAGTGATAGGTGGCACTACATTTACCTTCAGCGGAACAGCCGGTGATACTGGCGGAAGCGGTGTTAAAGCTGTTCGTGTTGCGTTTGCTTCTGATGGAACGGGTGCTGTAGAAGCCGCAGGAACTGCAAGCTGGTCAGCAACGGTAAACCTTGCAGCAGTACTTGGCACTGAAGGTGCAAAGACAATGTATGTTCAGGCAGAAGACCTTGCAGGAAACCTGAGCGCCTGGACGGCAACCCAGCGGAATTTTGTTTATGACACCGCGGTACCAGTGGTCGCTGTGACTGGAGATGCCGAGCGTGACTTGAATACCATGTTTACTCTTGAAGGAACCGCCAGCGACAACTACGGCATTGCATCGGTTTCCATTACTCAGCAAGCTGGAGCCGGCGCTATAGTGCCTGTTACTACAAACGGCCCGAGCGGAACAACCAGTTGGTCATTAACAAGTTTGCCGCGCAATCCATCAAGTATCGGTGTTCATCTGCTGAATGACGGAACCTATACCTACCGGATAACAGCTACCGACCTTGCGGCCAAGACCAGTCTTGAGCATGTAGTAACAGTCCGTATTGACAGAACAGCTCCTGAGGTTTTGACTGTTACCGCCCCTGCAGCGGGACAAACGGGAGTTAATGCTCTTTCCGGTTCTGCATATACATTGCGCGGTGCCGCCAGCGATATCGGTGTTGGCATGGCTCGCCTGTATTATGCCATTACCGGAAGCGCGACTGCTCCTGCACTTGTTGGAGATTATCAACAGCTGAATGCAGGAAATGGTAACTGGTCCATTCCCATGAATCTTGGTACCGGCCCTGCTGAACCGTCCTGGGATGGTTCCACCTATACCGTAAGCGAAGGTTCCTGGTATCTGCATGTGATGGCCGAGGACAGTTCCGGAAACCGTACGGGCGCCCTTACACGTGCTTTTGATGTGGATCACGCAAATCCTGTTGTCACCGAAACTGCAGTAGGTACAACCGCCGTTACAAACCGCAAGGCCGGATTCACTCTGGAAGGCGGTGCTGTTGATACTCGCGGAATTGCAACCTTTACTGTTACTCAAAAGCTGAACGATGGATCCACTGTATTGATTAACACCTCCGGTCCTGTCCTTGGAGGTACAGAAACCAATAGAACCTGGACTCTCTCAAATCTGCCGCGCAATCCTGCTTCTATCGGAACGCAGGCTCTTGTTGACGGTTTGTATGAATATATAATCAGCACAACAGATCTTTCAGGCAAGACTCATACACAAACCAGGACCATCAGGTTTGATGCAACCGGTCCTGATCTGCAGATAATGTCTCCTGCTGCCGATGCCTGGCTAACCTCGGGCACAGTAACAGTCAGTGGCAGTGCTACCGACCTTACCGGTGTCAAGGCTATCTACTATGTACGCACAGCAGTAGAGCCTGCGCTTCCCGGTGATCTTTCTACTGATGCCGCATGGGTAAGTGCCGGTTGGACAAAGGCTACCGGCACCAGCAGCTGGACGATTCCTTTTACAGGTCTTGCCGAAGGCCAACATCGTATCTGGATTCGGGCTATTGATACGCCATTGAATGTGTCTGATGCACAGAATCTTGATTTCGGTGTGGATATTTCTGCACCTTCCATAACAGCCAGCAATCCTGCTGCCAATATTCGAGACCTGATTTCGATTACCGGAACAGCAAGCGACACCAACGCACTTGAAGCAGTGGCTGTAACGGTAACCCAGCGCAAGGATTCTGGAGCGGTTGTAGCAATAAATACTAATGGACCTTCATCCGGTGATGGATGGGCAAACTGGACTTTGTCCAACCTGCCTCGCAATCCCGCGTCAATCGGTAATCCTGTTGCTCTTGAAAGTGCCAGCGACGGACTGTATGAGTATGTGATTACGGTAACCGATGTCGCCGGCAAGACAAGCCAGCAGACAAGAACCGTACGTTTTGATCGTACTGCTCCGACGCTGACCGTTACCACAGACCTGACGGGATGGAAACCCAACCCTTCACTTATTGTCAGCGGAA
>CAZXJV010000016.1:0-40360 GCA_964641135.1 uncultured Treponema sp.
CGATAAACTGGTATTCTACATAGACCGGCAAATATGTAAGAATACCGGTGTTAAGCGGATCAATCACCCGTTCCGCCTCGGCCTGCCATCGCTGGCCGGGTTTCAAGGGTTCTGCAGGATAGGTGGGGAAGGAACGCATGCGGGGATATCCGGTATCTTCAATAAATTGCATGGTGCCGTTCCCGGCGACTGTAAAGCTTACCGGGCGTATTTCATCCACTTGACGGGCCACAGCTACCATATCGCGCAGCGTTTCTTCAAAAACAAAAAAGTCGCCTGTGTATACAGTATTTATGCCACGTTGAGCAGGATATATCAGTGCGCGGGTTTCCCGGTGGGTTAATCCGGTATACCGGTCATTTACATATTTTGACAGATTTGCACGTTCTACCTGATAAAAACGTCCGCCGCCGGAATAACCGAGCGTGAATGATTCCTCGGCGGAAGCCGGTAAAAGAAACGCAAGCAGCAGTATAAAAATGAGCCAACGTGGACAATTCATCCCTTTATAGTAAACCTTTTTACATAAATTGTGTTATATTAAATACTATACGACAGACTGATGTGGAGTGTGTATGACCAAGGTTGATATCTTTCCTGATGCCCTTTTTGCAAGCCTCATTGATATTCCGATGTTTTCCCAGCTGGATCGGCAGGATCTTGATGACTTGCCGGGAATTTGTGATTTGTATTCGTATGAGGCCGGCGAAATGATCATTACTGAAGGTAAAATCTCTTCGAGCATCTATACACTTCTTTCAGGCGAGGTAGACGTTCTGAAGAAAGGTCAGCATAAAGAGGCAATACCCCTGACAACACTTAAAAGCGGTGCAACCTTCGGTGAAACCTCTATATTTCTTAATGAACCCAGCACAGCATCAGTACGCTCAAAGGGATTATCGTTGATTATGGCTTTGTCCAGGGAAAAGTTTTCGGCATACATAAACCGTCATCCCCGTGCCGGTCTGGTTCTGATGACCTATATAGTATACGGCCTGCTCGAAAAGCTTCGCTCGTCCAATGAAGTGATCGCCCATGAAAAAGAGTTCATGGTTTCGTCAGCAGATCTGGATGCGATGCGCTCCCTGTTTCCCCCCACTGTAGAAGAAATTCTTTCACACTGATGGCTGTGCGGTGAACGAAAAACCGCATCTGAAGGCACTGCTGCTAATGTAGTTGCTCCAACAGGCCGAAAATGTACCTGATGAAGACGCCAATCAACAGAATCAGTCAGTTTCTCGTGATGTTTTTTTTCGCTGCCGGCTTTTTGTGTGCAGAGCCGGTAGTACATATTCTCAAGCGCGGCGATACCCTGTACAGCATCAGCAGACAGTACGGAGTTCCGGCAGATGCGATAATGGCGTTTAATAACATCAGTAATCCGGACCGTCTGCAGATAGGGCAGTCGCTTAAAATACCTGATGTTCATGTTGTACAACGCGGTGATACCCTGTTCGGAATTGCACGTAAGTACGGTATTACCGTTGATGAGCTTGCAACCTCAAACAGGATAACCCGGGATGCAGCAATACGTATCGGTCAAAGTCTGTATATACCCCGACAGGGCACAGCTTCCGTTTCTCCTGTTGTACCGTCAGAACCGGACCCGGTACAGACAGTCCCGACCGATAGTCCCGGAAATTCGGTTCCTGCCTTTATTGATCCACGCAGTTATGAATCCCGTACGGTTGACCGCTCGATACTGTGGCCGGTACCGGTTGTTGAAATTTCCTATTTGACAGGAAAGGTATTCGGGGTGACTGTTACTTCAAACCCCAACGCACCGGTAAAAACGGTTGCCTCGGGTACTGTAGTCTCCACTGGACCGTACCGCGGCTTCGGACAGGTTGTATTTGTCCAGGGGAAAAACGGCTATATATATGCGTATGGCGGGCTGGGAACTGTAAACAGTCGGGTAGGCCAGCAGCTTGGCTTCGGTGATACTGTCGGAACCCTGGGTCAGGATGCGCTTTCCGGCAAGCATCAGTTATTTTTTATGGTTTACAACAGGGATCAGGCGGTAGATCCGGCAAAGGCACCGCGCGGTTTTTAGAGGTCGCATTGATTAACAGGGATTCTTGTATCTGCAACACAGTGACAACGGGTTTTTTTGAACTTCTTGAAAAAACATGCTATACTGACGGGAAATGATGAGCAGTGAATAACCAAATGAAGGCTGAAAAAACGACAAAAAAGACCCCCGCCGATAAACAGCACCAGTTGCCTGATTCTCCCCGCGGGTCCCGAAAACCGAAACCGGTGCGGGAAACAGATCCGCTTGCCCTGTATCTTAAACAAATTTCCCGGTATCCTTTGCTCACGCTTGAGGATGAACAGGATATCGGTCAAAAGATTCAGCATGTACGCATCGGGCTGGTTTCGTTGAAAGAAGCCTATGAGGACCGGATTTCTGATCCGGCATATGTACGGGAAAGTGCCAAACTGGAGTCCCGTCTTCGCGACCTTAAAAACCGCATGATCACCGCCAATTTAAGGCTCGTCGTTTCTATTGCCAAAAACTATCAACACCGCGGTCTCGGTCTTCTTGATCTGATTGATGAGGGAAATATCGGACTTATCGAGGCGGTTGAGCGATTTGACTATACCCGCGGCTGCCGGTTTTCTACCTACGGAACCTGGTGGATTCGTCAGGCAATCATAAAAAGCCTTGCAGACAAGGGCCGGGTAATACGAATTCCGATACACATGCTGAATACAATCAGCAAGTGTTTTTTTGTAGCCAAACAGCTTACCCAGGATCTTGGCCGTGATCCGAGTCCCGAAGAACTGTCTGAATATCTTCAGATACCAGCTCCGCGAATTCGCGAGATTATGAGCATGAGCCAGGAAACGACCAGTCTTGATACCAATGTCGATGAAGATAACAACACCAGACTTTCTGATCTGATCAGCGATGACAGCCTTATTGAACCGTTTGAGCTTGTATTTACCGCTACGCTTCAGGAAACCATGGAGGATGTCTTGAGTCAGCTCAGCGAGCGCGAGATGAAAATTATCAAGTTGCGCTTCGGCCTGACCAGTCATGGACCATTAACCCTGGAAGAAACCGGACGTATGCTGGGAATTACACGCGAACGTGTCAGGCAGATACAAAGCAAAGCGATACACAAACTTCGCGGTCATAAAATTCTGGAAGGTTTTTATCAGGATTAACAGATAACCGGGAATGGTTTTTTCCTATGTCCGGTCAGCCTTTCTCTGAGAGGATTCTTATAAACAGGATGTTGCTAACTGACGACCCTGTTTTTATAATTAAAATTCTTCATCACCCCAGCTTTCTTCTTCGGAATCAGCATAGTCTTCATACTCTTCAATATCCTCATCAGGTGGTGCCGGCATTTGTGCTGTGATTGAAGCCGGTGTTTGACCGGTTTTTGCAGTTTGTACTTCAGGTTCTGCAGCCGGTTGACCCTGCGGCAGCCCAAGGCGGTCCGCAAGAGTCTGAACGCACAGGTTGAACAGTTCCATGCAGACACGGGCATCATCTTCGGCACGATGCGCATCAACCGCTACAATGCCGAAGCGGGCTGCCAGTGATTGAAGTGAGTATTTGGGGAGTCCGGGAAAAACCTCTTTTGCAAGCAATACGGTATCCACTACCCGATGTGGAAGCGGGGGAAGACCGTTTCGGGCCAGTTCTGCTTTCATAAAGGTCATGTCAAAACCGGCATTGTGTGCTACCAGTACGCTTCCAGCTGCAAAGGCAAGAAAATCCGGTGCTACCTGTGAAAAAACAGGTTTTCCGGCAAGCATGGCATCCGTGATGCCGTTTACCCTGCTTGCCTCCGGAGGGACAGGAATTCCCGGCTGAATAAGGGTATTGAATCTCGCGATGATTCCGGCAGCATCAAAACTGATGCCACCCAGCTCTATAATCCGTCCGGCTGCAGCGTCAAGCCCGGTGGTTTCGGTATCAAAAGCCGTAAAACGGGTAACTGAACGTTCCTGAACCAGCCAGTCAAATTGTCCCATGGATCAGGCCTGCTCCAAAATTGCCCGGATTTCTGATTCAACAGCATCTGCCTGGGCTTTGGCCTGTGAACCTGCCGTATCCGCATTGCTGTTTTCGCCGATGCATGAAATATAAAACTTTATTTTCGGTTCTGTGCCGCTGGGCCTGGCGCTTACCATGGAGCCGTCTTCAAGGAAAAACTGCAGTACATTGCTTGATGGCAGGCCTGTCGGCTCTGTTTTACCGGGATTTGCCGGATCAAACTGGATACCCTTGTGGACATCCCGTATGCGGACAACAGTTTTACCGCCCAGTGTTTTCAGACCCTCTGTACGCAGACGACTCATCAGGTTTTTCATGGTTTG
The DNA here is from genome assembly GCA_964641135.1 of uncultured Treponema sp. Lineage (GTDB taxonomy): Bacteria > Spirochaetota > Spirochaetia > Treponematales > Treponemataceae > Teretinema. The sequence continues at coordinate 4,339 of CAZXJV010000016.1, forward strand.
AGCGCCGGCGGCGCCGGGAAATCCCTTGCTGATCGCACGGTCTTCAAAATAGCCGTGCTGGCTGTAGATTTCATTTAAACGGTCAAGCAGGCTTTTACCGCAGCTTCTCCAGTACAGGGTCATTTCGGCGCACATAGCGGCAGCAGAAATTCCGTCTTTATCGCGGACCTCGGTTTCAACATTGTAGCCGTAGCTTTCTTCATAGCCGAATACATACTGATATGTGTTTGTGTTTTCAAATTCGGCCATAACCGAGGCTATCCATTTGAAGCCGGTCAGACATTCAACTGTTTTAACGCCATAGCCTGCTGCCACCCGGTCACCGAGGGATGCCGTTACAATAGAGCGGATGATGGCAGGGGAGGATGGCATGCGGCCGAGTTCTTTCAGTGACAGGCAGATGTAATCCGTAAGCAGTGCACCCATCTGGTTCCCGCTTATAAGTACATATTCGCCGTTGTTCCCGGGAACAGCGATACCGAAGCGGTCTGAATCGGGGTCAGTTGCCATTACAACGTCTGCCTTTTCGGCTTTGCCAAGCTCGATGGCCATCTTCAGGGCTGCAGCTTCTTCGGGGTTCGGATAGGAAACTGTAGGGAAATTGCCGTCCGGTTCGCGTTGTTCGGGAACTGTGATGACGGTAAGGCCAAGATCGCCGAGAACCTTTTCAACATGCATCGCGCCGGTTCCGTGCAGGGGGGTATAGACAACTTTTACCTCGCCGGCCTTCGCCTTGATCAGCTCCGGTCTGAACAGCTTGCTTTTTACCATGTCCCAGTAAGGTTCATCTATTTCTTTGTCAATCAGGACGAGGGCACCAGATTTCAGGGCTTCATCACGGCTCAGGGTTTTTACAGCTGAAACAGCATTCACCTCGGCAATAATACCGGCATCGTGCGGTTCGGTAACCTGTGCGCCGTCATTCCAGTAGGCTTTGTAGCCGTTGTACTGTGGAGGATTATGGGATGCGGTTACAACAACGCCGGTATCGCAACCAAGTGTGCGGATAGCGAATGAAAGTTCGGGAGTAGGCCGGAGGCCGGTAAATAAATAGGTTTTAAATCCGTTTGCAGCGAAAATCAGTGCGGTTGCCTCCGCAAACACATCTGAATAGCGGCGTGAATCACAGGCAACTACAGCAGAAAGGCTGCCTTCTGCGGCTTTGTCAGGAAAGGTTTTAATAAAATAATTAGCAAGACCCTGTGTTGCGCGGTTTATCACCCAGGTGTTCATACGGTTCATTCCGCCGCCGATTACACCGCGGAGTCCGCCGGTTCCAAACTCAAGGTTTTGATAAAACCGGTCTTCCAGTTCCTTCCAGTCCTGGACAGTCAGCAGTTTTTCCACTTCCGAGCGGAATCCCGGGTCCTTTTCTTCTGCAATGTATGTTTTTGCGCGTTCAACCAGCACGGTGTTATCCATAATGGGTATCTCCTTGAGACAAGAATAGGGTTTTCAGTGCGAGTATACTGATTTTCCCTGTCTTGAACAAGCAAGGTTAATTCGATATAATTTTCACGACATCGGCCAGTCTTTCTTCTGACCGGTTTTTTCAGTATATTTTTATGTGGAACATAGATTTCCTGTATGCCTATTCAGTGATCGCGGTGCGTATATACTCGAGTATATGTGAGCACCCTGTCGGGAGGAACAATGAATATACCAGAAATGCTCAGTCAAAGCGGAATACTCACTCTTTTGGGATTGGGAGTAGTATTCAGTTTTCTGATTTTACTCATAGTTGTTATGAAGCTTGTAGAGTTGCTGGTACGTGCGGCGGGTCTCGATAAGGATGTCCAGACTGAAGGTTCGGCTTCCGTCTCTGCAGGATCTGCCTCCGGTACGGATCAGTCTGTTGTAGCTGCGATCGCCGCTGCCCTGAACGATAAACTCAATAAATAAGGAGCTACCCTGTGGCAAAAAACGTTCGAATTTCTGATCTTGTATTGCGCGATGCCCATCAGTCTCTGCATGCAACCCGAATGACTACTGCCGATATGCTGCCGATCTGTCCCAAGCTGGACAAGGTAGGATATTTTGCTCTTGAAGCATGGGGCGGGGCAACCTTCGATTCCTGTATACGCTTTCTGAATGAAGATCCCTGGCATCGTTTGCGCTCTCTTAAAAAGGCATTGCCCGACACACCCTTGATGATGCTGCTGCGTGGCCAGAACCTGCTGGGTTATCGTCATTACGCTGATGATGTTGTAGATCATTTTGTCGAAGCTGCTGCAAAAAACGGTGTTGATGTGTTCCGCATTTTTGATGCGCTTAATGACCCCCGCAACCTTGCCCGGGCCACTGCTGCTGCAAAAAAAACGGGGAAACATGTACAGTTGACCATTTCCTATGCGACAACCCCTGTTCATACCCTGGATGCATATGCTGATCTGGCAAAGGCCTATGCAGAAACCGGTGCGGATTCAATCTGCATCAAGGATATGGCCGGCCTGCTTAAACCCTTTGATGCCCATGAACTGGTCAAGTCCATCAAAAAGCGTGTAGATATTCCTGTTGAGGTTCATACTCATGCTACGACCGGTATGTCGGTTGCTACCCTGATCAAGGCTGCAGAAGCCGGTGCAGACATTCTGGATACTGCAATATCTTCAATGTCTATGGGTACCAGTCACAGCCCCACCGAAGCCATTGTCGAGATTCTGCAGGGTACGGAGATGGACACAGGTCTTGATATCAAGCTTCTGCTTGAAATCGCGGAGTATTTTCGCGAGGTACGGAAAAAATATGCCAAATTTGAATCAAGTTTTCTTGGTGCTGACACACGTATTCTTGTTTCACAGGTTCCAGGCGGCATGCTGTCCAATCTGGAAAGCCAGCTGAAAGAGCAGGGGGCTGCTGACAGAATTGACGAGGTACTCAGGGAAATCCCGGTAGTTCAGAAGGACTGTGGCTATATACCTCTGGTAACCCCTACCAGCCAGATTGTTGGTACCCAGGCTGTATTTAATGTATTATTTGGGCGGTATAACAGGCTGACTGCAGAAACCAGGGATTTGCTTGTCGGTAAATACGGCAAGACGACCACAGCCTGTAATCCTGATCTGGTAAAAAAAGCTCTGACAGAAATGAATATGGAAGCGGCCATTACCCACCGGCCTGCAGATGATCTTGCAAATGAATTCGAGAAATTGAGACAGGATGCTGCGGCAAACGGGGCAGCAGATACTGTTGAAGATGTCCTGACCTACGCAATGTTCCCCAAGGTTGCTCCGAAATTCTTTGCCGAACGCAGCAAGGGCCCGGTTTCCTTCGAGGCTCCTTCCTCCGGTACTGGTGCCGGGACTGCAGCTGTTTCTGGCGGTTCCTTTGTGGTAAACGTTAACGGAACTGATTATTCTGTCCTGTCCGCTCCCTCGGGTGAAGGGCTTGGTCTGACCGTAAACGGAACAGCCTATACTGTTGCATTCAAGGCAGCCGGTACCGCATCGGCAGCACCGGCTGCTGCAGGCGGCGCTGATATTACATCGCCGGTAGCAGGAACCCTGCTTAAACATGTTGTTCCTTCCGGGACTGCAGTAAAAAGCGGGCAAACTATAGTGATGATTGAATCAATGAAGATGGAACTTGAGGTTAAAGCAACTGCAGATGGACTTGTGCAGTTTACCGCTCAGCCGGGTACTGCTCTGACTGCCGGTCAGGTAATAGCAACAATAGGCGGAGGAGCTTCCACACCGGCTCCTGCACCTGGTCCTGCACCGGCTTCAGCCGGTGCCGCTGCAATGTCCACCGCACAAACAGGCGGCGTTACTATTCCTGCACCGGTTGCCGGTACACTTCTCAGACACATTGCGTCAGAGGGGGCTGTAGTGAGTCCCGGGGCTACCATAATGATCATTGAATCTATGAAGATGGAACTTGAGATCAAGGCAACAGCAGCAGGATCCATACATTATGTAGCGTCTCCCGGTTCACAGATCATGGCCGGTCAGATCCTTGCAGAAATCAAATAAGGCAGGTGTCAGTCATGTCAGGAAAAGAAACGTCAAAACGACACGTACTCAAGCTAACCGTTGTTATATGTGCTATTGCACTGGTTTATTCCGTGATGAGTACGGCATTCGCCACCGGTGATTCCGCTCCCCGGGCCTCCTTGAGAAATTTGAAAGCAGAAATTTCCGGTTCGGAGCATGTACCTTCGATATCTATCTCGGAATTTCTTGTACACACCCTGGAAAACACCGGAATAAACTCCTTGATAAACGGAAGTGAACAAGTACCTGATTTTATTAACCCTGCCATCCTTAATACTATCCCCGGCTGGCAGCGTTTGATCATGATGGCCATCGGGTTTCTTCTTATCTGGCTGGGTGCTGCAAAAAACTTTGAGCCGTTGTTGCTTATTCCGATCGGTTTTGGAACTGTGTTTGTAAATATTCCCGGCGCGGGTATGTATGCTGAAGGTCACGGTATGCTTCGCATCATTTATGATGCAGGTGTGGGCAACGAATTATTCCCCATGCTGATTTTTATGGGTATCGGTTCCATGACCGACTTTGGCCCTCTGATAGCAAATCCAAAAACAGCCCTGTTGGGTGGAGCCTCGCAGCTTGGTGTATTTGCTGTCCTTTTCGGAGTGGCAATAATGAACTTTGTACCCGGGCTTGACTACACCATGTTCGAAGCCTCGGCAATCGCTATCATCGGCGGTGCAGATGGTCCAACTTCAATTTATCTTGCCGGAAAGCTGGCTCCGCATATGATGGCGGTAATAGCTGTTGCCGCATATTCTTATATGGCTCTGGTTCCCATGATTCAGCCACCGATCATGAAGTTTCTTACTTCCAAAAAAGAACGCAAGATCAAGATGAAGCAACTGCGTCATGTTTCAAAAGCCGAGAAGATTCTATTTCCCATAGCTCTTCTGATCCTGGCAATTCTGATTATTCCATCAGCCGCTCCTTTAATAGGAATGCTTGCCTTCGGTAATTTTATCAAACAGTGTGGCGTTGTTGATCGCTTGTCAAAAACACTTGAAAATGAGCTTCTCAACATTGTCTCGATTCTGTTGTCTCTGGGTGTTGGCTCGCAAATGACCCCGGAGAAAATTATGAACCCCAAAGCAATCGGCATTATTGCACTGGGACTGCTTGCTTTTAGTATTGCGACTGCGGGTGGTATAATTATGGCTAAAGTCATGAATATATTCCTGAAGGAAAAAATAAATCCATTAATCGGTTCGGCAGGTGTATCTGCCGTTCCGATGGCAGCACGGGTATCCAACAAAGTGGGACTTGAATATGATCCGTCAAATTTTTTGTTGATGCATGCGATGGGACCGAATGTCGCAGGAGTCATCGGAACTGCTATTGCAGCCGGTGTCTTTATTGCTACCTATGCTGAAGCCGCTGAAAAGGTAATTAGCGGCGTCATTCATTGACAACAAGCTGTTGTAAGCTTTCAATACCCGACCTTTGTATGGTATGAAACGATCAGACTGTAAACGGAAAGTGCTGCGATGCACCATATGTTCTCTTTCCGGGATGGTTTTGATCGTTTTATTCCATGCCGGGTGTTTTCTGGCTGTACCCGGTACTGCATCAACATCTGCAGCGGGACTTAATTCCGGGCCTGCAAGTTATTCACACCGCCGCTATCTTGAATTGAAGCTTAAACCAATCCTTGAAGATATGTCATTGCGGCAAAAAGCGTCCCAAATATTGATGACCGGAATTGACGGAAAGGATCTTTTTCAGTCCTGGTCTTACCGACATTTCAGCGATCATGTTCCCGGAGCGATAATCCTGTTCCGGTATAATCTGGCTGATGACCCTGATGCTGTTCGTACATTTCTTTTTTCATGCCAGGACGCATTTACCTCTCTCGGCTCTGCAGTACCGGTCCTTTTTGTGATTGATCATGAGGGGGGGAGTGTGTATCGTACTGGAGGTCTGACAAGCCGTTTACCCTCCCAGCGCGAGATCGCTTCGGTTTTTGATCCGGACAAGGCCCGTGAGGTATACCGTATTGCAGGAAAACAGCTTGTCTCGCTCGGGATTAACATGAATCTTGCACCTGTTGCAGAAAGTGCGGGGACTGACAGTTTTATGTCAGAGCGTGTGTTTAGTGATGAGCCGCACCGGTCTTTTACGTATTCGCGTGCTGCCTATGCAGGATATCGCTCTGCAGGAATTATTCCGGTGCTCAAACATTTTCCGGGAAATGCTGAAACAGATCCCCATGACGGGCTGCCCCATATTCGGGAAACCCGGTTACAATTGCTTGAAGGCAGTGCCGGTACCTTTCAGTCGTTGTTTACTTTACAACCTCCTGCAGTTCTTGTTTCCAGTGTAATCGTTGATGACCTTGATCCTGCGAATCCTTTCTGCCTTTCATATGCGGGGGTTAACGGGTTTCTGAGAGGTGAACTGGGATATCACGGGCTCGTATTGACCGATGACATAGCGATGTCAGCCATCCGCACTTCCGGTATCTCACCAGCCACAGCGGCTGTGAGGGCACTGAAGGCCGGTTGTGATATGGTCATGACTTCAGATCCTGATATCCGTTCAATCGTACGGGCGATAATGCATGAGGCGGTTAATAATCAGGATTTTCATAATCGTCTTGATGAAGCTGTTTTGCGGATTCTTATTCTCAAATTCGAGGCAGGACTCATTGGTGACCAATTGTACACAGAAAACACTTCCCGGCAGCTTCATAATACCAACAGTGAGTTCCTTAAGAAAACGGGTGATGCAATCTTACGTTCAGGAGGTTTCTGATGGAAACTGAGAATCGCATACTGCGGTCCGGATCACAGTGGCTGGTGGCATTAAAAAAATGCGGCGAAGACTGTCGGGGTTTCAACGCAGAAGCAACAACCGGTGATTCAGAAAACTCGCTCGGCAGTATTCTTTCCCGCGAGTTATCCGAAAAGAGTACACCCTTTTCCTGGCTTGAGCCCGTGCACCGTCTTGATCAACCGGTATCAGGGTGTGTTCTGTATGCGATGACTCCGCAGGTCTGTGCACAACTGGGTGAACTGTTCGCAGCGCGCAAGATATCAAAAACCTATCTGGCTATTACCGAACTTCCCCGTCCGGATTCGATTTTCAGTGCAATTCAACCCGGTGATAAAGGGACCCTGTCCCATCAGTTGCTTTGGGATTCCAAACAACGAAAAAGCCGTGTTCTGGAGACTTCTGTCAAAACCGACCGGCGGCCATGGAAAAAAGCGGAGCTTGAATGGCACCTGGCAGGTTGCGGAGAAAGATATCTTTTTTTTGTGATACACCTGTTAACCGGCCGCACACATCAGATACGCGCCCAGATGGCTAATGCTGGTGTGCCGATAAAAGGCGATCTTAAATATGGTGCCCGGCGCAGCGAAAAGGCCGGGGGAATACGCTTGCATGCAGAATGTATTGCCTTTGCTGATCCTGAAACCGGTGTTCAGGTCCAAGTTCAAGCTCCAGTTCCCGACTTTGACGCGTTGTGGCAGGCATTTCCTGCAAGGCAACATCATACATGAAACAAAAAAAGGTATCCGGCGCCGAAGCCTTTGACAGTTATTTTTCTGCGTTGTTTGGTGAACGTTGGTCCGAGCTTAAGACTGCCCTTATCCGGGAACCCAGATATCATTGTCTGTCTGAAATACTTTCTGAACCCTACTGGCTGGATGCCGGAAGTTATGATGCTGCTCAAACTCTGGCGGCCATACCGGAAACAAACGCAGAAGATCCTCGCTGGCTGGATCTATGTGCAGCACCAGGGGGAAAAACCCTGATACTGGCTTTATCTCTTCCGGAGAATGCATTTCTGACTTCTAATGAGTTATCCTCTGATCGAAGAAGCCGGTTGCTTCGAGTTCTTGATTCGTCTCTCCCGCAGGATATTCGAAGTCGGGTATCTGTAACCGGTCATGACGGAGCACGCTGGTCCAGGTATGAGCAGTCATGCTATGACAGGATATTGCTTGATGTACCGTGTTCATCCGAACGTCATGTTCTTTCATCACCCAAACATCTGCAAACATGGTCTCCGGCCCGCATAAAAAATCTTGCTGTTCGTCAGTGGTCCCTTCTGTCAGGTGCTTTTTTGGTTCTAAAAACCGGCGGATATCTTTTGTACTCAACCTGTGCGCTCTCTCCGGAAGAAAACGACAATATCATCGACAAACTTATAAAAAAATATTCCGATGCACAGGTATGTACACTGCCGCTTGAATCTGCCGGGGATATTTTATGCTCTGCTGCAGAAAAAACACGGTGGGGTCTTCATGTTCTGCCTGATCGCTGTGATGGAGCCGGTCCGTTGTATTACTGTTTGGTCAAACGCTTTTGTTCATAGGCCAGGGGATCATCTGTACAGAATTCCTTGCGATACAGGAATTCATATAAAAGGATCATGTCCTCCGGACCGAGGTTAAGAAAGGTTGTTCCGTAGGACAGGGTATCTTTATTATCAAACCGTCTGGTTACTTTTGCCACACAACTGACTGTCTGCTGACGCAAGGAAATTTGAACTGAAAAGACTGATCCTTCTTTAACTGGTACGCGTATCTCGTTTTTCGGCAGAGCTATGAGCATTCCTCCCGGGCTCATATCGATTATTTCAGCCTTATGCTTCGGGGTTTCACGGATAACAGCTCCAGAGTCAAAATAGCCGGAATGTTTAAGTTGCCAGGCAAGAACCCGGGTAAATTCCCAAAGATAATCTACCATTTCGATATCAAAAGACATGGCGTTTTTACCGCTGTTAGCTACGTAAACATAACCAACAACATATTGAAAATAAACAACAGGGCACCAAATTTCAGATGTTATACCCCTGTCCTTTTTTTCCTTAAGGAGGCGCTCGAACTTTGATCCGGTAATAAAATAATCAGGATCTTCATACTCTTCTTCAATTTTTTCTGTTATAAGCCGTCCTTCCGGATATGGATCGGTTTTGGGAAGTGTTGCTGTTGTTGAAGGAATGTATAGAATTTTCCCTGTTTTGGTTATCAGAATCTCTTCAAAGTTTTCAGGCTTACGGGTTCTGAACATGATAATTGTTTCACTGGATACTTTGTCCTGAATTGATTGTTTAAACTTTGATATTGTTTCCTGCAGGGTTTTCCCGAGAAACGGCTGCACGGTCTCTCCGGGGTCAACGCTGGCGTATTCGTTGCACACCGGATAGTCAAGCTGGATGTCTTCATTAGCCAAATTGATCAGGACGTGTACATCCTGAGGTTTCCGAACCCTGACAAATTTGCGTTGAAGGCTCTTCAGCAGCTTCTGTGGATTGTCAACAACAAGTTCTTTGCTGGTAATCGAGCGGATAGTGGTGTCAAAAGCATATGTCGTTCCATGAAGATCAAAATAGCCGGTGATGTGTTCAAAAAGAGCAAAGTGGTGAATTTCCGCTGTTTCAGTGACTGAAATAATCATTTCATGACGGTCAAGACCGGTTATAAAACCGGATATTGCGGTAGAAAGACCATGAAACCGCAGCGGATGCTGATGCTCCAGGGCGCTTTTAATCAGAAATTCTTTTTCGATCTGTGTAACATGCTGGACCATAGGTAATATCCAGTATACCATGAAACCTAACTGGACGCAAAAAAAAAAGTGGTATACAATTCTTTTGTATAGAAAGAGTTCAGGAGCTTACATGGCCCACAGGAATAAAACGCGGGAAGAAATTCTTGCAGGTATAATAGAGACAGAAACACTTCTTCATAAAATTCAGGACGTTGACGTCCTTTTGGAACAGATTCTTGTAGAGGCCCGCAAGGTTGTCTGCGCTGATGCCGGTTCGATATACGTCAAGGAAAACGACCGTCTTGCAATCCATTACTCACAGAATGAAACAATACAAAAGAAACTGGGTCCCGGGAAAAAGATGCCCTTTAATTTCTTTTCGTTTCCCATAAATACCGATACAATTTCTGGTTACTGCGCTGCCACAAATGAATTGGTAAATGTACCGGATGTCTATGACATACCCGCTGACCGCTCATATAAATTCGGTCGCCAGAGCGATGCTGTTTCCGGTTACCGTACACAGTCAATGCTGACCCTGCCACTGCGGACCTCTTCAGGGAATATTTTGGGTGTCATTCAAGTTATCAATGCTACGGATGATGATGGGCGGGTAATCCCGTTTTCCAAGGATGACGAGCTGTATTTAACCCACTTTGCTTCCAACGCAACGGTAGCGCTTGAACATGCCCATCTTACACGCTCCATGGTCCTCCGCATGATCCGGATGTCCGAACTCCGCGATCCAAAGGAGACCGGCCCTCATGTTAACCGGGTTTCCAGTTATGCTGTTGAACTCTATGACCGCTGGGCCTTTTTACATGATATTCCCGAGAATGAACGGAACAGGTACCGTGACATCCTGAAAATTGCTTCCATGCTTCATGATGTTGGCAAGGTTGCGATTTCAGACCTTATTCTCAAGAAACCTGCCCGTTTTACCCCTGAGGAATACGCCATAATGCAGGGACATACCTGGCTTGGGGCGCTTCTGTTCAATGAAATTGAATCATCCATTGATGCAATTGCCCGCGATGTAGCCCTCCGCCATCATGAAAACTGGGATGGCTCGGGTTATCCCGGCCGTATCGATCTAAAAACCGGCGAGCCGCTGGAAGTCAATCCTGAAACAGGAAAGGCCCGCGGGCTTGCAGGCGAAGAAATACCCGTTGCCGGACGAATTGTTGCGCTGGCAGATGTATACGATGCGCTTTCGTGTAAACGGGTATATAAAGAACCCTGGGATGAAGACAAGGTTCTTGAAGAAATTCGCTCTCTGAGGGGCACAAAATTTGATCCTGAGCTGGTTGATGCCTTTTTTGAGGTGTTACCGGCGATCAAGGCCATCAAGGATCGCTTTCCGGATGTGGAAGAAGAAACCTCCCCGCCTTCTATCTGGATGTGCAGTTGCGCAAGAGCTTGACCAATTCACGGTCAAGAGCGTTTGCAAATTCCTGTAACTCTTTTCGCCCGAATTGAGATGTTCTGTCCGGCATCAATCCCTGCTGGTATAATTCAACCATCATGTTTCTGACAGATAATCGTTCATTGATGTTGCTGTCGGTGTATACAGTGCCACGGTCGTTGATTACCCTGATTCCTGCATCAACCAGGCGTTTCGCAAGAGGAATGTCTCTGGTTATAACCAAATCTGTTGAGTCGGCACTTTCTGCTATCATGTCATCTGCTGCATCTGCTTCATCTGTGGCTATGAGCATTGTGATGTTTTTTTGTGGTTCAAACGGAATGGACCGGTTTGCAACCAGATGGACAGGTATATCCAATCTTTTTGAAGCACGGAAAACGAGCTCGCGAACCTGCTTTGGACATGAGTCCGCGTCAATCCAGATCTTCATTCCTTGATTGCCTGATCTATCCGTGAAATCATCTTCAAGGCAAGGGCTTCGGCCTCTGATAATTCTTTTAAAGTAGTTTGACCGGGGTGTTTGAGTTTTTCTTTGAATAGCTCATCAGAAATCAGTATGCCGGCCATTATGGCAGCTTTTACCGGTTCTTTAATTCCGGCTGTTCGTTCAATATGATTGATTGTTTTTTTATAGTAGTCGTAGATTGCCTGAAGGTATTCAGGTTTTTCATCGGCCTGTATGGCAAAGGATGCTCCCAACAAATCGATCTGTAATGATCCTTTCGCCATAGGGGTAATTCCTTTCTTAGAAGATACCTATCTGTCCGTCAGGGTTTTCCTGTATGGAAGGGTCAGGTCGATGTTCAGTTGATTCAGTGTTCTCGGAAGATTCTTCCGACATATTGTCCCATTCAGCCTCGATTTGTGAGGCTGGAACCGCAGAATTATCTGCATCCGGATTTCCGGTGGCCTGACTCTCCGGCTCGTTTGCTTCCGGCGTTGTCAGAACTGCCTCTTCGAAGGCACTTAATCGCTCAAGGGCATTGAGTATACCTTCCTCGATCCGGCCCTGGTCATTCCTGAAAGAATTAACCAGACCTTCCAGATCCTGAACCCGCTTCCGAACCGTTTCAAGTTCGGTTGTCAGTCTGCGATTTTCAGCAGTAAGGTTCTGGATCCGGTCAACAGCCCGTTCAACCCTGTTTTCAAGCAGACGGACCTGATCGAGGTTAAGCATGCTCAGACTCCGAGTGCGGTTTTAGATGCGGCGACTACAGCCTTGAAGGCAGCCGGATCTTCAACTGCCATGTTTGATAAGGCTTTGCGGTTGAGAACAATCCCGGCTTTATCCAAACCTTCCATGAAACGGGAGTAGGTGATACCTTCTTCTCGTACAGCTGCATTGATACGTGTGATCCATAGTGCCCGCATTTCACCCTTACGGTTTCTGCGAGACTCATAACTATGAGTTAATGCTTTGACTACTGCATCTTTTGCAGCCTTGAATGCGGTTCCCCGGCGTCCACGGAAACCTTTGGCAAGTTTAAGTATCTTTTTGCGGTGTTCCTTGCGTTTGCTGCCGTCTATTGCTCTTGGCATAATAATCTCCTGATTAGTTAGGTATGGAACCTGAAAAACAAAGTGCGCTTTTCGGGAGTTCCAATGGTTAACAGCTTATGAGTCGGCTATTGCAGCCGGTTCACATGCTTAACCATAAGGAAGCATCTGCTTCCGGATTTTTGCCGAATCGGATTCAGAAAGAATTCCACCCTGGCGCAGATTTCTTTTGCGCTTGGGGCTCTTTTTGGTCAAAATGTGGCGAAGATTCATCTTCTTGTATTTGACCTTGCCGGTTGCGGTCAGTGAAAAGCGCTTTGCAGCGCATCGTTTGCTCTTCATCTTGGGCATAATACTACCTCGTCATTTTTTTGCTTTGGGGGCAAGAGTCATGGACATAAAACGGCCTTCCATCGCTGGCTGTTTTTCCACAACATAATCATCCCCAAGCCTGCTTAATACCTGTTTGTGAACATCAAAGCCAAGTTCAGTGTGAGCCAGTTCCCGGCCCCGAAACCGGATGGTCACTTTTACCTTGTGCCCCTCTGCAAGAAAATCTCGGACATGCTTCGACTTGAAATCGAGATCATGATCATCGATTTTAGGCTGCATTCTGATCTCTTTGAGTACCTGCAATTTTTGTTTCTTTTTGGAGTCACGGAGCCTCTTCTCCATTTCGAAACGGTATTTGCCGTAATCAAGAATCTTGCAAGCGGGTGGGTTTGCCTGCGGAGCAACTTCTACCAGATCAAGGCCTGCTTCACGAGCCATTCTCAGAGCTTCAAGTGTAGGGACTATACCTTTCTGCTCACCCTGGTCGTCAATCAGTCTGACCTCGCGCACGCGGATTTGTTCATTTGTCCGCAAGTTTTTATCGTCCGCCAACTATCCCCCTTGTATGCGGATCAAAGTCCGCACTTTTTTAACGCAAATTCTTGAAAAACTATAACAAAAACGCTTGTTAACTGTCAAGACACACAGAGCGTGTCTGTTTCATTATAGATGTATTGCAATCGGCCCATCACTGTGGTAGCTTACTACTCATGTTTTTCTTGAGTTGCACATTATTTCCGTTGGCCTTTGTTTATTATCTCAACAGCTTTGAGGATCAGGAACGCCATGATCGCATGGTTTCTTTTTTTTGCGCTATTCCAGCCTCTCTTGTTGCTGTTTTGGTGCGAATCATTCTGCATGCAACAATCCCGCAGGATCAAACCTCTTTTTTTGTGCGCCTTGTTCAGGTAGGACTGTTTGATCTACTGCTGCCCCTGGCAGCAGCTTATGCTGTTCTTGCCTTTTTTATTCAGGCATCTTTCAGAAGACGGATCGAGCTGGCTATTGCCAAGTTTTTCGGTATATTATCGGCGTACACACCGGTTTTGTTTTATACACGAACAGAGTCTTCAGACGTATGGCTTCTTGTGTATGCCCCTCTGATAGTATTGGCCTTGCTGTTTCTTTCTGATTTTCTGTTGTCCCGGCGTAGAGGCAGGATGGATGTCATAGATCTGCTGCAAACATTATGGCCATCAGGGCTTGTTTTTGCGGTTTATGTCTTTCTTTTTACCTGGTGGTTTTATGGCGGGCATACGATTGTCCTTGTTCCGGGTGCATTTGCAGTCATCATCCCTGTAGTGTTTTTACGTGTACGGACAAGTTTGAAGCGAGGGTAGAAGGGGGATGCAGCAACCTTTTCAGGGGCTTTGCATAAAAAAAAGCTGTCCGGCACACCAATGCGGACAGCTTTTTTTATCAGGTTTTACGCCTGGCCGGCGCTACCCAATACATTCTTGTTTTTATGCATATACAGTTTCTTGAGTTCGTCGCGGGCGGGACCGAGGTACTTGCGGGGATCAAATTCTTCCGGTTTGGTTGCAAAAACCTTGCGGATAGCTGCTGTCATGGCAAGGCGTCCGTCAGAGTCTATATTGATCTTGCATACAGCACTTTTTGCTGCCTTGCGCAGCTGTTCTTCGGGAATACCAACAGAATCCGGCAGATGTCCGCCGTACTGTTCAATTTCTTTAACGTATTCAACCGGGACAGAAGATGAACCGTGCAGTACGATCGGGAAACCGGGGATACGTTTTTCAATTTCCTCAAGGATGTCGAAGCGGAGGGGGGGCGGTACCAGGATACCGTTGGCATCGCGTGTACACTGTTCCGGCTTGAACTTGGTGCGTCCATGGCTGGTTCCAATGGAAATGGCGAGTGAATCTACACCTGTTTTCTTTACAAAGTCTTCAACTTCGTCGGGCATGGTAAAGTGGCTGTGTTCTGAAGATACATCATCTTCTACACCAGCAAGAACTCCCAGCTCGCCTTCAACGGTAACACCATGCTGATGTGCGTAATCACAGACTTTTTTGGTTAAAGCTACGTTTTCATCATAGGGCAGGTGAGAGCCGTCAATCATTACAGATGAAAAACCATTTTCGATACAATCAACACACAGTTCGAAAGTGTCTCCATGATCAAGGTGAAGAACAATCGGGATGTCGCATCCAAGCTCATGAGCATACTCAACAGCACCGCGTGCCATGTTGCGAAGCAGATTGGAATTGGCATACTTGCGGGCACCTGATGATACCTGCAGGATAACCGGACTTTTGGTTTCAACACAGGCCTGAATAATTGCCTGCATTTGTTCCATATTATTGAAGTTGTAGGCGGGAATGGCATATCCGCCCTTAACGGCTTTGGCAAACATATCTTTGGTGTTTACCAGGCCAAGGTCCTTATAGCTTGTCATCAAGCGCTCCTTAACAAAGAAAGTATTGTTGTATTCTATTTATACGGTGTGTTTTGGTCAATACAGGGGTTTGTGAAGAAAAAACACTGGACTTTTCTGCATCTGTTGCCGATACATTAAAGGGGAAGTTTTCTTTCGCATTATGTACAAGAGGGATGTTTATGGTTTGCCGGACTGCTCATAAAACTGTTTGACAAACAATTCCCTTGACCATATAATGTTGGTAGCTGTATTTTTTTCCGATGATGTAGTTGGTAAAAGGAGTTTGGGATGAAACAAGGCGGTTTAATCATCGTTGGCCTTGTCCTTTTGTTCGCGTTCTGTCTGGTTCCCGTTGCGGCCCAGACCAGATCTGTGAACTTTGAGACGTATGTTGTGGAGGGTTTTGATTCTCCCGATACGGCTGAATGGGCATGGGCTGCTGTTGGAAGCAAGTTTGTTACCGAGGGGTATCCGCGGCTTAAATTCTTCGAGGGCATGCCTCATGCCATTCGGGTCATGCAGACAAATACTGATTCAAAATATCAGTTTCTGGGAATGGAAGTAAAATTCAACCGCAAGGGTGATAACTGGGTAGACATCTATCCGACTGCTCAAAAAGACGGTGAAGACGTTCCGTTCGAAATTCCGTTCAAGGGCCGGGTGAGCAGGGTTGATTTATGGGTTTGGGGAGCCAGTTATGCATTTGATCTTGAAATGCTGGTTCGTGACTGCAATGGCCGGGTGCATACGCTGCCATTCGGACTGGTAAATCACCAGGGCTGGAAAAACATGGCGGTGAATATTCCTACTAATATTCAGCAGGTTTCACCCTATCTTAATGGCGTACGTCAGATGTCCTTTGTTGCTTTCCGTCTGCGCAGCCGTCCCATGGAACGGGTTGACAGTTTCTATATCTTCCTCGACCAGTTCAAGGCTCTAACCGATACATTTATGGAGTCTTACGACGGCTTCGAACTTGTCGGCGCCTCATTTACGGATTAAACAAGATCAAGGAGAACGGTTAATGAAAAAGCTTATAATGGTGGCGGTTGCCGGTGCTCTGACACTGGTTCTGTTTGCCCAGGCTGCACCCAACTTCGACGCTGCCAATCCGGCCCTTATCGGTAACGATTCTGCACAGCAGAGGCTTAAAGAGGTGTCAGTAGAAAAGTTTGAGAATGAGGGAACCTGGAAAGTCTGGATGTCAGCCGACGAAGGTGTAATCCGTGGACGTTTATTTGAAGGCTCTCCTGCCGGCAAAACACCGATTCCGGATGAAGAAGGTCTTGATATCCCCGATAATATGGTATATGGCGTCCGGGTTGATTTTTTCCGCCGCGGATACAATTCCTTCACGGTGCGTCCGGTAAAACCCCTTCCGGTAGAAGGTGTTGTAAAAACAGTTAATGTGTGGGTGGTTGGAAGAAACTACAACCATACCCTTAAGCTGTTGCTTCGCGATTATTGGGGAACAGAATTCGAACTGTATATGGGCAAGTTGAATCATTCCGGCTGGAAATTGATGACAGCTGCAATCCCCCCGCAAAATCCTGATGGCCGTTCCGGAATAATCCAGAAAGATTATCACTACAGCACCCGTCTCGGTTTGCGCATTGCAGGCTTCAAGATTGAATGCGATCCGGATAATGCCTATGGTACCTATTATATTTATTTTGATGATATGAGAGCTGTAGCGGACCTGTTCGAGCTTGAACACCGCGACGCAGACGATATGTATGACAACTGGTAAAACAGTAGTCTTGGGATAGTTCCGGGTTTCATCGCCTGTAAATGTAACTATGTAAAAGCCGCCTGTACAGGCGGCTTTTTTTATGATATTATGCAGAGATGTCAGATATGCACCGCAAACTTGACTTTCTGAAAAATATATACTTCTTCCACAGCCTTTCGGAGCCTGACCTTGATCAAATACTGGCTTTATCTGTTGAAAGAACCTTCGATGAAGGTTCAGTTCTTTTTTTTGAAGACACACCAGGGGACTCTTTTTTTGTTGTCCTGAAAGGCGAACTTGAGGTATGGAAGCGCTATGGCCAGTCTGATGAACTTTTATTAAACACCTGTGGTGTAGGTCAACCTGTTGGTGAAATGGCTCTTATCGATGATCAGCCCCGTAGCGCAACAGTAAGGGCAAAAAACAAGTGTTCTGTTTTGGCAATTGCGGCTTCAGATTTCAGGGACCTTATAGCTTCTAATACAAGGATATCTGTAACTCTTCTCCGGTCTGTTACCAGTATGGTACGTCGGTCAAATGAGGCACATATTGCTGATCTTGATCGCCAGAATCGGGAGTTGTCCCGCGCATATAAAGAACTGCAGGCTGCCCAGGAAGAATTGGTAAATAGAGAGCGTTTATCTGCTATAGGCAGGTTTTCATCAATAATTCTTCATGATATTCGCAATCCATTATCTGCTATCCGGAGCAGACTTGAGCTGATGACATATCAAAAAGATGATCCTGAGTACATTTCTGCTGTTATACCCAAGATTAATCAGGATCTGTTCAGGATGGAACGTTTGGCAGCAGAAATACTTGATTATGCACGGGGTGAAATACGCCTTCAAATGTCGGTGTGTTCAATACCTGCTTTGTTTACCAGGCTTCAAGATACTCTTTCTGACCATCTTCAAACCTGCGGAATAGAGTTGATCTGCAATAATAGTGTTACTGTACCGGTTATTCTGGATGAAGAACGAATTTTACGTGTTCTTATCAATGCCTGTGAAAATGCACTGAAAGCGATGCCGGCTGGAGGTACACTTACCCTTCATTCAAAGATTGACGATTATTTTCTTTCGCTTTCAATCGAAGACACCGGTCAGGGTATGAGTCAGGAAATGATCAGTCGTGTGTTTGAGCCTTTTCAGTCTTTTTGTACCGCAGGCGGTACAGGACTTGGTATGGTAATAATAAAATCTGTGGTTGAAGCCCATAAAGGCGAACTGGAGCTGTCTTCACAGGAAGGCAAGGGTACTATACTCAGTATAAAGATCCCTCATAATCGTTGATTTCCTTTCTGTTACAAAACACGCTGAACACTTTTCTTGTATTCTTTTAATCTTCCCTTGCTGCCACAACACTCCAGTACTCCTGCTTTCCGCAGGGTTCTTGCCATTGTACCGGCATTTTTTCCCGCACCGCACCGTTCAAGGTCTTTAGTGGTAAAAATTTCCGGCAGTGATGCTGGCAGAATTGCTGACCAGTCTTCGTATCCGCATAATCGTTGTTCTTGCTCCAGACTGACAAGAAACCGGTTTGCAGTTCGTACTCCCTTGCGACGCCAGGAACCTGTACCGTCTGCTATCCTGAGTTCCATAATCGAACAGCAGGCAGCAACAAAGATTAATTTGGGATGACAGAGTAGTGATCCTATTGAATCCAGTTCCCTGAATACAGAGAAAAATGTTTCGTGTTTTGGACTTTTACGTACCGATATCACTGTTCCGTCGGGATTCTGCGTTTCAATACAGGTGTTTGTTGCTACCGGGTGCACCAATAGTATTGTATAGTTTTCTGCTAATAATCGTTCCAGCTTTTTTTTTATTGCCCGGATAGCGGCTGTCTGGATTTCTACAACTACCCCTTCTGCTGTCAGTCCATCACAAATTGATTTACCGATAGTAACTTCTGTTTGTCCTCCGTCCCCGCAATACAGCCGTTTAAGCTGTTCATGCAGAGAGCTTTCATTCCACGTATTTATCATACAAATTCCAGTAGTTCTATCGCATTTAACTGCTCAAGAATATACCAGGTGCTGACTATACCTCTTTCTTCACGTGTTCTTTTTCCGCTTATGCGGTAGACAATCATTCTGTTTGTCGGGAGGGGCAGGGGGAGCGGTATTCCATTTATATCTACCAGTTGTGATGGATGTAGTACTCCGGAGATTTCCTGGGTCTCTCCATCCGGAAATACAATGTAATACTCGTACTGTGTCATAGGCCTACTATAGCTTCCTGGTGCTGTTATGTAAACAGAAGCATGAATTTTGTTTTTTTGAATATTTATTCAAAAAAGTGTTGACAATCGAATTTTTGGTGATAGAATGTCATTGTGTGGGTAAAAGTGGGAGAAAGTAGGAAAAAGTGGATGCAAGCCTGTTGACTGGAGAATACCGCAATACACTTGACGATAAGGGACGAATTATGTTTCCTGTCAAGTTGCGGTCTGAGCTCGCAGGCTCTACCCTGATCCTGACACGCGGGATAGACCGCTGTTTATGGCTTTTTTCACCTGAACAATGGAAGATTCTTTCAGATAAGGTGATGGAATCTGCCTCCTTGTTTCAGTCCCAGTCACGTTCGGTTTTGCGCCGTCTTGTTGCTCCAGCCCAGGAAGTGGAGATTGACAAGGCTGGCCGCATTTCCATTCCGCAGAGTTTGAGAGAATTTGCAGGTCTTGAAAAAGACTGTGTGTTTCTTGGTATTAACAAGTATTTTGAACTGTGGTCAGCGCGTGAATACGAGCTGTATTTGGGTGAAAGTGAAGCTGATTTTCGGTCAGCAACTGAGGGATTGGGCAGTATTTGCCTGTAATTAAAATGGAAATAGTACATACATCAGTACTTTTAAAAGAAACACTTACCCTGCTTGCACCAGAACGACCGGATGCCCTGATGGTAGATGGCACTCTTGGTGAAGGCGGGCATACCGAGGCTTTTCTTGAAGCCTGGCATGAGTTGCGGGTTATCGGTGTTGATGCTGATGTGCATATACAGGCTCGCGCGCGTGAGCGTCTTGCACCATTTGGCGACCGGGTATGTTTTTTCCCTGGTTGGTCCGATGTTTTTTTTGAAACATATCCGGTTGAGTCAAGGCAGCCTGATCTTATTCTTCTTGATTTGGGGATATCTTTATTCCATTACTCTCAATCCGGAAGGGGCTTCAGTTTCAGGAATGATGAGAGTCTTGATATGCGTCTTGATCCCCATTCCGGGCCATCTGCTGCCGATATTGTTAACACATATCCTGAAGGTGAGCTGGCAGATCTGATTTTCAAGTACGGTGAAGAACGATATTCCCGGCGTATTGCACGACAAATTTGTGAACAACGACGGTCCTCTCCGTTCCGGACTGCAAAGTCATTGGCTGAATCCATATTCAGTGCGGTGCCGGCCCAGTATCGTCATGGCCGTATTCATCCTGCAACCCGAACGTTTCAGGCCCTTCGCATCGTTGTAAATAATGAGCTTGAGCGTCTGCCCAGGCTTCTTGATTTGGCCTTTGGAACACTTGCGCCAGGGGGTAAACTGGCTGTAATAACCTTTCATTCACTTGAAGATCGAATTGTAAAAAACTGTTTCCGGGAACTTGCCAAACGCTGTACCTGTCCTCCGAATGTGCCGATATGTAAGTGTGGCGGTATGCCGAAAGCTGAATTGCTTACAAGAAAGGCTGTTGAGCCCGGTGAGGACGAGATTGAACGAAATCCGCCTTCGCGAAGTGCAAAATTGCGTGCTGTTCGTAAGCTTCTCTCTGAAACAGGCGGTAAAGAATGAAAAAAATTGCGGCTGTGCTTTGTACACTATTAATTCCTGCATTGTTGTTCTCGCTTGTATGGCAGAGTTCCCGCTATTCCCGCCTGGAACGTGAATTACAGATGTATGAACGTCAACAAACAGAACTGGTATCTGCAAATCGGCGTCTGATATCTCAAATATCCGTTTTAAGCTCACCCGAACGCATTGAACGTGTTGCAATTGACAAGCTGGGAATGCGTAAGGCAGCACCATCAGAAATCCTCAGAATAGAATTGAAGAAGGGGGACCTCGGTGGCTGAACGAAGAATATTGATGACAGTAGAGCAGCTGTGTGATGCGGTTTCCGGTAATTCTCTTTGCGATTATTCTGCCACTCATGGTTTTACAGAAGTTGTTACAGATAGTCGTGCAGTTAGACCGGGTTCCCTGTTTGTACCCTTGATAGGTGTATCACAGGATGGGCATTCATATATTCCCGGGGCGCTTGAAGCAGGGGCATCGGTAGTTTTTGTTGATAAAGCCCACGGCGATGGCAGCGGAAAACTGTTGTGCGAACTTGCCAAAACACATCGGGCAGCAATAATTGTTGTCGAAAACACTTTACGTGCATTACAGGACGCTGCACGACGTTATCTGTCTTTTTTTCCGCAGTTGCTGCGAATCGGTATTACCGGCTCAAGCGGAAAATCGACAACGAAGGAGATTGCCGCAGCGGTTTTTGCACAAGGCTTCAAGGTAATCGTCAATGAAGGTAATCTAAATTCCGAAACCGGGCTTCCGTTAAGTGTATTTCGTATTGACAGTTCGCATGAAGTCGGAATATTTGAAATGGGCATGAACAGACGGGGTGAGATTGCAGAACTTGCCAGAGTTCTTAATCCTCAACTTGCTGTAATTACAAACATTGGCACTGCCCATATCGGAATTCTCGGCAGTAAACGGGCAATTGCTGAGGAAAAAAAATCCATTTTTTCGCAGTTTTCATCTGCCTGCACCGGTTTTATACCGGAGGACCCCGAATGGAACCATTTTCTGGCTAAAGACCTCAACGGTCGAATAATAACCTATGGAGAACGATCAACCGGCGGGTGCGAGTATATTGAAGATCTCGGCATAAGGGGTTCAATGTTAAAAATCGATGATCTGAATGTACATTTCCCGCTTCCCGGAAAGCATAATTACAGCAACGTTCTTGCAGTAACAGTTCTCGCCCGTGCTGCCGGTTTGACCTCCCGACAGATACGGGATGGCCTTGAATCGGTCAAACCACTGTTTGGCCGGGTACAGGTTCTCGAAGGAGAGGTAACAGTACTGGCTGATTGTTATAATGCAAATCCCGAGTCGATGAGCAGCGCACTTGATTTATGTACAAGCCTTGAGTGGAAGGGTCAAAAACTGTTCGTTCTTGCTTCAATGCTGGAACTGGGTGATGCCTCGGAGGCCGCACATCGGGCTATTGTACAAAAAATTGCCGATCTTGGTTCAGTTTCTGTCTTCTTGTTCGGAAAGGAAATGGTTGAAGCGTATCGTGCTTCCGGTTTGATTAGTTCTCATATCCGGTCTTTTTCAGATTTCGATATGCTTAAAGAAGCTGTTGAAGAGGCAGCCTGTCGCGGCGATTTTGTATTGTTGAAGGGTTCTCGATCAATGGCACTGGAACGTTTATTACCTGTTCTTCTTCCGGACAACGGAGGAGGTGTTCATGATTGAGTATCGTATTGCCGCCGGACGCAATGCTCAACCTGAGCGTTTTGATCTTTCTTTTTTGTTGATAGTATTGCTTTTATGCGGGCTTGGAATGGTTACTCTTTTCAGTGCATCAATGCACTATGCAGATCGACTCTTCAGTGATTCGATGTACTTTATTAAACGCCAAGGTGTGCATCTTGTTTTTTCCCTTGCTGCAATGCTTTTATTCGCTTCGGTTAATCTTGATTTGATTCGGAAATTTTTGCCCCATCTTATTTTTGGAACCCTTGTTTTGTGCGTATTACCGTTTATACCTGGACTGGGTGTAACAAAAAACGGTGCTTCAAGGTGGTTTGCAGTTGGGCCGTTAACTTTTCAACCGTCAGAACTGGTTAAAATGGTTGTTGTTTTATATCTGGCTCATTATTTTACCAGGGAGTCCGATGACGAGAACACTGTTTTGCCTCCTGTTGTTCCTCCTGCCATAGTGACCTCTGTTTTTGTTTCGCTTATTTACATTCAGAATGATTTTTCTACCTCCTTCTTTATCATGCTGGTAGCATTAACCATGTTTTTTATGGCTAATATCGGTATTATCTGGTTTTTACGGCTGTGTGTTGTAGCAGTTCCCCTTTCAGTATTGATGATTCTTACCCGTGAATATCGACTTCAACGTGTGTTATCTTTTATTTGGCCAAATCAGGATCCATTGGGCGCCGGGTATCAGGTAAATGCAGCTGTAACTGCATTGCGTGAAGCAGGTATTTGGGGTCGTGGTATGGGAAATGGTGTACGCAAAATTTCCAGCATCCCGGAAGTACAATCTGATTTTATTTTCGCTGTTTGGGCCGAAGAGATGGGTTTTATCGGAGTTCTGCTTTTCTTTGCATTGATTGGTTTTTTTGCATGGCGCGGGTATCGTATCTGCCTGAACTGTACCGACCGGTACAGAGCTCTTGCCGGTTTTGGTTCTGTGTCAATTATTGTATACCAAACCTTGATAAATTCTGCAGTTGTTGCACGCGTTTTTCCCGCAACCGGCGTGCCCCTTCCTTTTTTCTCGGCCGGCGGATCTTCTCTTCTTGTAACTTTGTGCCTGTGCGGCATAATTATAAATGTTTCCCGGTGCAGCCATCAAAGGGAGTTAAGCCATGTCTAAATTGTATGTATCTGAAAATGGTGGTCTGATATATGACGAAGAAACTGAAAGAAACACTCCGGCCTGGAAACAGGTTCTGCTCAAGATAGTGATTGTGCTCCTGGTCCTTTTTTTAGCTGCAGAGATTGCCTGGTATTTTTTGGTACTACCATCCACAACTCAAGTCAGGATAACTGTTACCGGTAACACCCGGGTGGGGATGGACGAATTGTGCAATATGGCCGGTATAAACGGTTCGGAAACATGGATGCGATTCAGTTCTCCCGAGGTTGCGGCCCGTCTTGCAGCAAACCCCCTGTTTGAGCGTGTCAGGGTTGAAAAACATTTCCCGGACAGGGTTGTTGTAACCGTTACTGAACGACAGCCGGTTGCATTGGCTTTCGGCCTTGTTAACGGGAGGACTGTTCCCCTGGAAATCGATCGTGCAGGGGTTGTTTTCCGTATCGGATCGGGCGGAAACATCAATTTGCCGCTGCTGACGGGCTTGACTATCGAAAATCCTGTTCCCGGGATGCGTCTTGATGTGCAATTACGTCAGCTTCTGGAACAGTTGGCTCTGGTAGAACAACGGAATCCCGTTTTGGCTGCTTCACTTTCCGAGATAAAAATTGAAGAGAAGACGTACGGAGGTTATGACCTGGTTGTCTATCCGGTTCATACACCGATCAGGGTTCGTACAGACAGGGCGTTGAACGAAGCGTCATTACAGTATATGATGCTGGTACTCGATGTTGTACAGGATTTGGCTCTTGATGTAGACGAGATTGACATCAGGGCAGGAACTGTTGCCTATCGGGTCAAGGGGGAGTCGCTTTGAGTGACGTGGTTGTTGGCTTGGATATTGGAACCAGCCGAATACGCGCCGTAATTGGTGAAATCAGCGATACCGGTGTGCTTCAGATTACCGGAGTTGGCACCAGTTCCTCTAATGGCCTTCGTAAGGGCGTCGTTGTTAACATTGAAAATACAGTACGGTCAGTCGCTCAGGCGGTTGAAGCTGCGGAAATGATGTCCGGTGTAGAAGCCGTTTCTTGCCTTATCGGTATCGGCGGTACACATATCGATGGTCTTAACTCCCGGGGTGTGGTTGCTGTTACCGGGAAAGGCCGTGACAGCCGGGAAATCGGCCGTGAGGATATTTCCCGCGTTATAGATGCGGCCAAGGCCGTTGTCATGCCGATGGATCGTCAGGTTATACATGTAATTCCCCAGTCCTATATTGTTGATGAACAGCGTGGTGTTAAAGACCCTGTTAATATGATAGGTGTTCGTCTTGAATCCGAGGTTCATATCATTACTTGCTCGGTAACTTCTGTTCAAAATACGGTTAAATGTGTTAACCGTTCCGACCTGACAGTTGATTCCTATATGTATCATGGACTGGCTGCGGTAAGGTCCGTAATGACAGAAGATGAAAAAGAACTTGGTTCAATCCTCGTTGATATCGGCGGGGGAACTACCGATGTGATGGTATTGGCTGACGGAGCTCCACTGCTTTCTGCTGTACTGCCTGTTGGCGGGCAGCAGGTAACAAGTGATCTGTCAATTGTTAAAGGTATTTCCATCGAAACAGCAGAACGGATCAAAATTGATGCCGGATGTGCCTGGTTGCCTTTAATTGACGAGAACGAAGAAATTATATTGCCCGGGGTTGGTGGACGTCCTCCGGTAGCAATTCCACGATCAGAGATATGTGAAATAATTCAGCCGCGCATGGCAGAAATTTTCAGCATGGTTAAAGAAAAAACAGATCCGATTGCCCGTACGCGACCGCTATCCGGTAATATTATCCTTACCGGCGGCGGTTCACTTCTTCCCGGTTCAGTCGAGTTGGCCTGTGAGGTTTTTGGAACTCAAGCAGTACGGCTGGGCATTCCCGGAAACTTTGGCGGTTTGACCGGTGAGTATCGAAGTCCTGATTATGCAACAGTGTTGGGTTTAGTTCTGGGTGCCAGGGATTCAAGAAAAGAACAGCCAGCTGCAGATGTTCAACATGAACGCGGAGGGAAAAAAACACTGGGAAGTTTCAGAACCTGGTTGAAGGAGTTTTTCTGATTGACACCGTGGCAACAAGAGTGTTACCGCTTTGCCTTCAAACGGTTCATAAACCGTGATATGAATGTTTCGTTTTTTCTGGGAGGGGAAAACTTATGAACTTTGAAATGCTCGAACAAAAAGCGCTTAGTCCGACTGTAATAAAAGTTATTGGAGCAGGTGGCGGTGGTTCAAATGCCATAAACCGTATGATGGAGGCAGGTGTTCGCAATGTTGATTTTGCTGTTGCAAACACTGATCTGCAGGCCTTAAATTATTCACGCGCGCCGGTTAAACTGGGTATCGGTTCTAAACTTACCGGTGGTCTTGGAGCAGGGGGTAAGCCTGAAGTAGGTGAGCGAGCTGCTATTGAGGATGAAGACGCAATAGCCAATGCCGTACGCGGAGCAGATATGGTTTTTATTACTGCAGGTATGGGCGGCGGTACGGGAACCGGAGCAGTACCGGTAATCGCGCGTGTAGCAAAAGAACAAGGTGCCTTGACTGTCGGCGTTGTCACCAAACCATTTGATTTTGAAGGCCGCGTAAAACAACGTCTTGCCGAAGAAGGTATTGAAAAGCTGCGCGGATCAGTAGATACACTGATTGTTATTCCCAATCAGCATCTGTTAAAACTGGTTGACCGGCGGACATCAATCAAGGATGCTTTCTTGATGGCAGATGATGTGCTGAGGCAGGCTGTTCAGGGCATATCGGATCTCATTACTTTGCCTGGAATTATAAACATAGATTTTGCTGATGTAAAAACAACAATGGAAGGCAAGGGTGATGCCTTGATGGGTATAGGCGTTGGTGAAGGTGATAATCGTGCAGTTGATGCTGCTACAGACGCCATTAACAATCCCTTGCTGGAAGATTCTCATATAGAAGGTGCGACTCATCTGTTAATAAATGTGACGGGCAATGAAGATATGACCCTGATGGAAGTACAGGAAATTGTAAGTATTATTACAAGTAGTGCTGATACAGATGCCCTGATTATTTATGGAACAGCAACAGATAATTCTATGGGAGATAAAATCTGTGTAACCGTAATCGCAACTGGCTTCCCGGCATCAAACAGTTCATCTCAACTGGACCACGGGCTTTTACGGCCGATTGCGGAAAATAAACTTCCTGTAGACAGCGGGGAATTTGTTTCAGGTTCTGAATGGAAAAGTTTGGGTATGAGGTCGGGTTCTGGCCAGTCGGGCCTCGGAACCAGAAACTCACCTGTTGCCGCGCAGCCTGTTTCTGTTCCGGTTCGCACCGATGATCTTGATACACCAACTGTTGTGCGGCTTCAACAGCAAAAGACTCAGAGCTGATACGGTAATTTTCTATGAATATGAATCTGCAGATTGCAGACAGTTTTGCCAGGTTTCTCTTGATGGGCGAAGGACTGGCTGCGCTGACCGCAGAGACGTATAATGTAACAATAAGAAATTTTCTTTTATGGCTTGATGCAGCAGAGCTTGATCCCTGTACTGTGAATACAGAAAATTGCATTGCATTTTTGCTTTCACGTTCAGATCTGGGTCTGACCGGTAAAACAGTATCCCGGGATCGTGCTGCATTACGCTCTTTTTTCAGATATCTGATAACGGAAGGTTTACGTACGGATAATCCTGCAGATATCCTGGAGAGTCCGCGACGGGAAAAAACTTTGCCGCGTGTGCTTGATACCGACCAGGTTGAACTTTTTTTATCAGCTATAGACGTTTCGACCGTTAATGGCTTTCGTGACAGGGTTTTGTTTGAACTGATATACTCCTGCGGTCTTCGTGTCAGTGAAGCAGTCCAGCTTTCGGTCAAGGATATCCATTTGCAGGAACGGATTATTATCGTTTCAGGCAAGGGCAGAAAAGAACGTGTTGTACCTTTTGGTGAATCTGCTGCGCGCTGGTTATCGCTGTGGCTCTCGGATGAACGCCGCAAAATGATAAAGAATACACCAACACAGGCTGTTTTTCTTAACAGTCGCGGGACCCGGTTGACCAGAAAAGGCATCTGGAAGCGATTTCAGGAGATCTGTCAAACTGCAGGTGTTACCGCTAAGGTTCATACTCTGCGTCATTCCTTCGCAACCCATCTTCTTGAAGGCGGTGCAGATTTGCATTCGGTTCAACAGTTGCTTGGTCATGCGGATATATCTACCACACAGATATACACTCATGTAGGAAATGATGGTCTGGAATTATATCATCGTGATTATTTTCCGGCAGGTCAGGCATGATGATTGTTATGACCTACACAGACGAGGGAGGATTATGGTGGAAATAAAAAAGTTACGGATGTGGATGATTCAGGCTTCCTGTTTGTTTGTTCTTTTTGCCCTTACTTCCTGTGGTCCGAATACCCGACAGATAATCCGCATGCAGGCCCTCGAAGAAGGTGTCGGAAATCCTACTACAATACCCGAGTTGCAAGAAGCTATCAGACGCTATCAAAACCGCATTGAAGATATTGTTCAGGCTGATGTACGTACCGGTCTTTGGTATAAGATCCTTGCCACCCGTTATCTTGATAATAAAATGTATAAAGAAGCATTGGAAAATTTCAGAATGGCAATTGAATATTTTCCGGATAATCAGAATTTGTATTATTATGTCGGTGTCTGTGCCGGATATATGGCAAAATCATCCCTTGATTATAATGCAACCGGGGATGCGTTAACCCGTCAGCGCTATTTTGCCTTATCAGAATCAGCCTATAAACGGGCAATCGAACTTGAACCACGTTATTCCCGTGCGCTGTATGGTCTTGCAATATTATATGTGTTTGAACTTGAGAGAAGCGCCGAAGCAATACCCTTACTTGAATTGGTGTTAGAAATTGAGAAACGGCATGTTGATGCCATGTTTGTTCTTGCCCGTGCCTGGTTTATGTTGAATGAGGACGAAAAGGCCATAGAATTATATGACCGTATTCAGTCTGTATCTACAGATGCACGCAGACGTGCTGAAGCAGCTGATAACAAGCAGTTAGTATTGGATCAATTGTATGCCCGGTGAACGATTGGCCCTTGGATTGGTGCATGCCTCATTTTTGACCTCCAGGGAAAAGCTTGAATTATTCAGCAAGCTTGACAATCTTGAATCGCTTACAGTACTTTCTATTGAAGATCTTTGTATGTTGACCGGCCGTGTAATTAAAAGTCGCAGCTGGAATCCGGAATCTTTGACAAGCCTGGTAGATCGTGACCAGCAGATAATCGAACGGTATTCAGTCAGATACACGCGTGTTGATGAGCCGTTATACCCGCCTTTGTTCAGGGAATTGTATGATCCGCCTTTTATGATATTCTGGCGCGGTGAATTACCGGATCCCGAGCAGCCTTTAGCTGCTATTGTGGGTACACGGTCTCCAACCGGCCATGGTGCCCAGTGTGCAACCCGTCTTGCAGCTGAGCTTGGTTGTCAGGGTGTACCGGTAGTATCCGGACTTGCCCGAGGTATAGACTCATGTGCACATAAAGGTGTTTTGGGCACAGGTGGAAAAACAATAGCTGTTCTTGCGTGCGGGGTTGAACGCTTGTATCCCCGCTGTAATGCTCCTCTTGGAGGAAGAATTATTGATTCTGGAGGTTGTGTCCTGAGTGAATATCCGCCCGGTGATGAACCGATGGCCTGGAGATTCCCTCAGCGCAATCGATTGATATCAGGGTTATCGAGGTCTGTAATAATTGTTGAGGCACCAGCCAGATCAGGTGCTCTGATTACAGCCCGCTATGCCCTGGAACAGGGACGTGATGTATGGGTTGCCGGACCGTGTTTACATACAGTCCGTTCAGAAGGAATACGTAATCTGCGCGCAGAAGGTGCTCGCAGGATTGATTCTGTCACCGAGCTTTTGTGTGACTGGGGCCTGTTAAGGGAAGTAAACAGTATGGATTCGGGTATTCAGCAATGCAACAAATACCCCGTTACCCGAAGCTGTATCCGTGCGGATCATACCGTCTCTGCAGCAGCAGCGGTTGGAAGACAGATGGCCTTTGAATTTGAACAAGAACTTGAATTATTTGAACAGCACGCGAGCTGGTGAGGAGTAAGATAGATGGCTGTAAAGAAAACAGTAAAAAAGAGCGAGAAAAAAAACACTCTGGTTATCGTAGAGTCTCCGGCTAAAGCGAAAACTATTGAAAAATATCTTGGCAAGGGTTTTGTTGTAAAAGCATCTATGGGTCACTTGATAGACTTGCCTAAATCCCGTATGGCAATCAAGGTTGAGGACAGATTTCAGCCTGAATATATAACTGTACGGGGAAGGGCAAAGCTGCTTAAGGAACTGCAGTCTGATGCTAAAAAATCAGACCGCGTTTTACTGGCAAGT
The DNA here is from genome assembly GCA_964641135.1 of uncultured Treponema sp. GTDB lineage: Bacteria > Spirochaetota > Spirochaetia > Treponematales > Treponemataceae > Teretinema. The sequence goes on from CAZXJV010000016.1 coordinate 34,196, forward strand.
GATAATGACCGCGAAGGTGAGGCAATTGCCTGGCATTTGAGGAACTCGATCAGGACTAAATCCGAAGTACCCATACAGCGTATTGTTTTTAACGAAATAACACCCCAGGCTATTTCTGAGGCCGTTAAGGCACCGATGGAAATTGATGAGGCGAAGGTCAATGCCCAAAAGGCGCGACGTGTTCTTGATCGTCTGGTAGGCTATAATTTGTCGCCTTTATTATGGAAGAAGGTTAAAAACGGACTTTCAGCAGGGCGTGTACAGTCTGTAGCACTTCGTTTGATATGCGAACGCGAAAAAGAGGTAGAATCTTTTCTTCCTGAGGAATACTGGACACTGGATGCAGATTTTAAAAAAGGCCGACATCAATTCACTGCCCAGCTGGTTAACTACCGGGGTGATAAACCGTTATTACGGAATGAGGCATCAGTACAGGCGATAATTGATGAACTGGGATCTGCAGCCTGTGTTATCAGCGATATCAAGGCAACAGAAAAGACTATCAGGCCAAAGGCTCCTTTTACCACCTCGAAGCTGCAGCAGATGGCTGCAAACCGACTCGGATTTACTTCAAAGAAGACGATGCAGGTCGCCCAGCAACTGTACGAGGGTATAAATATCGGATCTACCCGTGTGGGATTAATCACATATATGCGTACAGATTCTGTACGCATATCTGCAACTGCCCTGGAAGAGGTTCGTGCATGGATCTCGGAAAAATATCCTGCAGAACTGCCGGAAAAACCAATCGAATATTCCATCGAAAAAAAAGCTCAGGATGCTCATGAAGCTATCCGTCCTACCTATATAAGTTATACCCCTGATTATGTTAAAGAATTTTTGACCCGGGATCAGCTGCGTTTATATTCTATAATCTGGGAACGCTTTGTTTCCAGTCAGATGAACAGCGCACGCAGCAGAACCAGCAGTATTGATATCAGCGCGGGAGATGCTGTTTTTCGCGTTTCATCGACACGGGTCTTTGAAAAGGGTTTTTATAAGGTAATAAAGACCCTTGTGTCAAAAGAAGAAAAAGAAACAGCACTTCCGGAATTCAAGATTGGTGAACAGCTTGAGGCTGCCCAGTTCCATCCCGAGCAGCATTTTACGCAGGGACCTGCACGGTTTACAGATGCTTCGATCGTTAAAACACTTGAAGAAAAGGGTATAGGCCGTCCATCCACCTATGCTCCGATTATTTCTGTCCTTCTGGATCGTTATTATGTGACACGGTCAAACAAGCAGCTTGTTCCAACCCAGTTGGGAAGAATAATAAACGATATTCTTGTCGATTATTTCGGAACTGTTGTTGATGTCAATTTTACAGCAACGATAGAAGGTCAGTTGGATCGGGTTGAAGAAAATCTGGTAGAGTGGCCGGAAATGATTGGAACCTTCTATCAGCCATTTAAAGATCGGGTTGACGAGGTTATGCAAACTCTTGACAGCATGAAGGGCCGTCTTGATGAAACAACGGATTATGTGTGTGAGCTGTGCGGCAAGCCGATGCTTAAAAAACTTGGTCGTTTCGGTTTCTTCCTGGCCTGTTCAGGCTTCCCCGAGTGCCGCAACACCAGATCCATACCGCTGGCAAAGTGTCCCCGTGACGGGTGCGGTGGCGAGATAGTAGCCCGCAGGACGAAAGGCCGCGGCAAGGAGTTTTATGGCTGCACCCGCTATCCCGAGTGTGATTTTATAAGCCATTTCAAACCGATCAATGCTGACTGTCCTAAATGCGGACAATTTCTGGTTGAAAAATATGACAAGAAACACGGATCTTTCAAATCCTGTATCAATCCGGAATGTGATTATCTTCATACCCAGGATGAAATTTCTGGGGTAGAGATTACTTCTGATGCAGAGGGTGAAGAATGAATGCCTTAATCGAACAGTATCTTGCATATCTTGCAGGTGTACGCAACCTTTCCGGACGGACTGTAGAAAGTTACCGTCGGGATCTGCAGCTGTTCGATAACTTTTTTGAAGGCACTCCTCTTTCAGCAGATTCTGCACGTATCAAGCTCTTTACTGCGCACCTTGCAGAAAACGGGTATGCCGCTTCCAGTATTAACCGGATACTTGCTGCTGTACGAGGTTTTTTCCGGTTTGCAGTCCGTTTCGGTCATGCTGCAGAGAATCCTGCACTCACAGTTACAAATCTTAAAACCGGCAAGCCCTTGCCCGATTTTTTGTTTGACAGCGAGATGCGCATTTTGTGTGATCTTCCGGGAAACCTTGATATCCTGTGGCCTGCCAGGGATACAGCACTTTTTCTTGTTTTATACTCAACCGGTTGCCGTGTCTCGGAACTTGCCGGACTGTGCCTGAAGGACATTGAATCCGGCAGCACAGCTGCGTTGGTGATGGGCAAAGGCGGCAAAGAAAGACGTGTGTTTTTTTCTCCCCTGGCAAAGAAAGCGCTTTCTGAATATCTGGTTGAACGCAGTACACGCCTTGCATCACAGAAAGGAGTGGACAGAACGAAGGGACGGGTGTTTGTTTCTGCCCGATTGGCGGCACTCTCGGTTCGGGGAATCCAGTATATACTGTCCCGGTACAGCGGTCCTGCAGGGACGGGGCGACCTGTGTCTCCGCATGCTGTACGGCATAGTTTTGCGACAGCACTGGTCAGCCGGGGAGCTGATATAAGAATAGTTCAGGAGCTGCTGGGGCATTCAAATGTCTCTACTACCCAGAGGTATACACATATTACCGGTGAACAAATCAAGGAAATATATCATCGATCCCATCCGCACGGATAGGTTCCAAGGAGAATTATATGGCTGAACAACGTATCAGAAGTACTACCGTAGTAGCCGTCAGACGTAACGGAAAAGTTGCCATGGCAGGTGATGGACAGGTTACCATGGGTGATACTGTAATGAAACCTAATGCCCGCAAGGTTCGCAAGATATACGACGGCCGGGTTTTAACCGGTTTTGCCGGTGCTACAGCAGACGCCTTCACGCTTTTTGAAAAGTTCGAGATGAAGATAAAGGAATTCGCCGGCGATTTGACCAGGGCTGCGGTTGAACTTGCCAAGGACTGGCGTACCGACAAGCAGCTGCGCAATCTGCAGGCGTTATTATTGGTCGCCGACAAGGAAAAAACCCTTCTGATATCGGGTACCGGGGATGTTATCGAGCCCGCCGCAGATGTTCTGGCCATTGGCTCTGGCGGTAATTATGCATACTCGGCTGCCCTGGCCTATCTTGATGGAACTGAATATTCTGCCGTTGAAATTGCACGGAAAAGCATGGAAATAGCAGCTTCTATCTGCATTTATACTAATGACACTATTATGGTTGAGGAGCTATAACTATGACGCAGGATGTATCACCGTTGGAAGGAATGACACCCAAAGAGATTGTTACGGAACTGGATAAATACATTATCGGTCAAAATCGTGCAAAACGGGCGGTGGCTATAGCACTACGAAATCGTATACGCCGACAGGGGCTGCCAGAGGCAGATCGTGAAGAGATAGCTCCAAAAAATATTCTTATGATCGGACCTACCGGTGTAGGAAAAACAGAAATTGCCCGGCGTCTGGCCAAGCTTGCCGGTGCTCCTTTTATAAAGATAGAAGCTACAAAGTACACCGAGGTAGGGTATGTCGGACGTGATGTTGAATCCATGATCCGTGACTTGATGGCTGTCGGTTATACTATGGTAAAATCAGAACTTCAGTCACAGTTAAAAGACGAAGCGGCAAAAAGAACAGAGGAAGTACTTCTTGACCTGCTGTTACCGGGAATTAAAAACCGCGATACAGCAAAAAACACCTCACCGTCTGCCGCCCAACCGCCTTTACCCGTACCAGCGGAAGAAGTAGTGGAACGACAAAACTCGACCCGGGAAAAGTTTCGTACAATGCTTCGGGAAGGCGGTCTTGAGGACAGGATGGTTGAACTGACTGTTCAAAAAAGTGGTATGCCCTCCTTTGAGGTTTTCGCCGGAGGTAATAATCTGGAAGATCTTGAGATGAGTGTTGCCAACATTACGAACATGATAACTGGTGGGCGAAACAAGCGAAAATCAATGACGGTACGTGAAGCCCGCGACATTATCATGGTGGAACAGCTTGACAAACTGGTTGATCATGAGCGCATTGCGGAAGAGGCAAAACGCCGTGTCGAGCAGCTTGGAATAATTTTTATAGATGAGATAGATAAAGTTGCTACCCGTGGAGAGCGTGGTGGCCAGGATGTGTCCCGTGAAGGCGTTCAGCGCGATATTCTTCCTATTGTTGAAGGTTCCAACGTCAATACAAAGTTCGGCGTTGTAGATACTACTCATATTTTATTCATTGCGGCTGGTGCCTTCAGTATATCCAAACCGAGTGATTTGATACCTGAACTTCAAGGTAGATTCCCCTTGCGTGTAGAATTGGAATCCCTGCATGCTGAGGATTTCAAGCGTATACTGCTTGAACCCCGCAATGCACTGATACACCAATATACCTCTCTTTTGGCTACCGAGGGTGTTTCACTGGTTTTTGACAACAGTGCCATTGACCGGCTCAGTAATCTTGCAGCAGAGGTCAATTCACGTATGGAAAATATAGGGGCCCGCCGCCTGCATACCATCATGGAAATGCTGCTTGAAGACGTTTCATTTAATGCTACCGACATGAAAGGCCAGAAGGTTGTAATTGACCGGGCATATGTTGATGAGCGACTGAAGGATGTTGTTCAGGATCAGGATCTGTCCCGGTATATTTTGTAGGATTTTACTGCTCAGAACGGAATTACAGCGGTAAAAAGTCTTAACCGGGTTCGTTTTTATGCCGAAAATACAGTAGGAGAGGAAGATGAACAGTTTTACACGAACAACAGACCTGATTCACCGCGCTTTGGATGTAGATACCCTCCGCTACAGCGTGACTGCCAATAATCTGGCTAACGCCGATATACCGAATTTCAAGCGTACAGTAGTCAATTTCGAATCAGAACTCAAAAGGGCGCTGGACTCAGAAAAGAACGCACGGGGACAGTTTGAACTGGCAACAGCACATGAACGACACATAGCCAGCGATGGAGTTATTGATTATCAAACCGTAAAACCACGCAGAGTTCTTGATTATCTTTCTGAATCCAAGGCAAACGGTAACAATGTTGACCCTGAACAGGAAGCTATGGAAATCTTGCGCCTGCAGCTCAATTATCAGCTGTTGACCCAGATGCAGAGTTTTCAGTTTTCACAGGTTACTTCGGTATTACGGTAAACGGAGGAAGATAAATGGGACTTTTTACAAGCATCAATATAGCAGCTTCGGGATTAAGTGCAGAACGCCTCCGTAGCGATGTTATCGCCGATAACATCGCCAATGCCAGTACCACCCGCACTCAGGACGGCGGTCCTTTCCGCCGCAGCCGTGTGTTGCTTGCGCAAAAGAATCCCGGTATAGATTGGCGTACGCCCTTTACTCCGGGTGAAGTGGATCGCGGACCGGGAACCGGCGTACGTGTAATGGGTATTGAAAAAGATACAAGTCCAACCCGTCTTGTTTATGATCCAACTCATCCGGATGCCATTAAATCAGGACCGCGAGAGGGATTCGTTGAATACCCGAACGTTAATATCGTAACCGAAATGGTTGACCTTATAGCTGCTTCACGCGCGTATGAGGCCAATTCTTCCGTAATACAGGGCTCGAAAGAAATGTTTATGAGAGCCCTGGAAATTGGCAGGTAATAAGTAATGAGCATTACACCGGTACAGATCGATAATTTCCGTTCAAGCATGGTTTCGAACACTGATCAGATTGATACTGCTGTCAGGCCGGAAACAATGAGTTTTGAACAGACTCTGCTGAAGGCCTTTGATACTGTCAACAACAAGCAACAAGTGACTACGGCGCTTGCCGAGCAGATGATAGTTGATCCGGAATCTGTGGATGTTCATGATGTTACCATAGCCATGGCCGAGGCGAACCTGTCCCTGAAAATGGCACAATCAATCATTGACAGACTTGTAAAAGGATGGAATGAAATTACCACAAATCGGTAAAAGTGTGGTACAATATGTCATTAAACAGTAACAGGTTCGTTCTGTAACGGGAGGGGAGCATGAACGAATGGCTGAAAAAGCTTTTTTCGAATTTATCTGAGTTATGGAAAAAATGGACCATAGTCCAGAAGATGGTACTCTTTGGAGTTATCG
>CAZXJV010000017.1:0-11194 GCA_964641135.1 uncultured Treponema sp.
CCTGTGCTGATCAGCTTGAAATTAAGAACAAGAAAGTGGAAAATATGGCCTGTCGCCTTCTATCAGGCTGATGACAAAGGCAATCGAGCCTTTTTCGCCAGCTGCAATAATTGGCACCACAAAAAAAATAGAAAGCGAGTTGTTATGCTCAATAAACTGCCAGCCTGGATCAGTTTCGGTTCTTTTTTACTGTCGTTTGTAGCCGGTTTGATCAATGCCTTTATGCTGGCCGGGTTGCTTGGCGAACCGGTAAGCCATTTGACGGGCCCATCCAGCAATCTCGCGTTGGCGCTGGCATCAGGCAATATAGCCCGGGTGCTGCATCTTGGTCTGTTGATCCTTTCCTTTGTTGCCGGCTCTACACTCAGCGGTATGATAATTCGGGACTCACACCTTAAGTTAGGCCGCCGGTATGGTGTCGTGCTGCTTCTGGAATCGTTTATGCTGCTTATAGTAGTGATTATATTTGACCGTCATCCACATTCCAGCCAGTATATACTGGCGTTGGTCTGCGGTCTGCAAAATGCCATGGCAACAACCTATTCCGGTGCAATAATCCGTACAACCCATCTGTCCGGGATTTTTACAGACCTCGGGATAGTGTTCGGTCACTGGCTTACCGGCGTAGCCTTTGACAGGGTAAAAGCCGGCTTGCACGGTCTGCTGATCAGCGGGTTTATAACCGGAGGCATTGTAGCAGGCCTTTTGACGGACCACTGGGGAGAAGGGGTACTCATTATCCCGATGCTGGTAACGGGAGTATTAGGAGTCAGTTATTTTCTGTTCTGGCTTCACCGCCGCCATACCCTGAAGGTTAACCCTCAACTCCCGCTTCCCAAACCATAAGCTGGTGTTTACCGGCAGTTTTAGCCTGGTGCAATGCCTTGTCTGCCTGAAGTATAAAGGTTTCGAGTTCGGTATTCTGATTTGTATCTGCACTGCAGCAGGTCATGCCGATTGAACAGGAAACGAGATTTTCCCCAGGCACTGTGATGTCTTTATTCATCAGTCTGCTTATTTCCGGCAGAAAGTGGTCTGCTTTTTCCAGGGCTGTAAAAATTCTCTGAACAGGGGTTTTTGCCACCTCGCATGCGGTATCCGGAATAAGCACAATAAATTCGTCTCCGCCATAGCGCGCAATAAAATCAACCTCCCTGAAATTTTGACGCAGGAGTTTTGCAAACTCTACAATAACACAATCACCAACTGCATGACCGAATGTGTCGTTATAGTACTTGAAATTGTCCAAATCAAAGAATGCAATCGTCAAACGGGGGACCGGACCTGAGCGGTAACTGCGAAAGCGCAGTGTTTCTTCAGCCAGCCGCTGACTGAGTGCCTGGCGGTTAAACAAGCCTGACAGGGGATCTTCCCGGGATTGTTTCAGGATTTTTTCCTCATGCTGAACCTTTGCAAACAACACGCCAAGTTGACCGGCTGATGTTACCAGAATCTCCCTGTCTGATTCTGTCAGTACTGCATCCGGGTTCCTTCCTCCAAGAAACAGACAGGCGACCGTATCTTCACCGCACACTACCGGAAAGGTGTATATATTATGCAGCTGGACAGGGCTGTTTTCCGGTATCCGGTTCAGATCCGAACGCAGGAGGCCAGGATTATGCGGGATGGCGAGAACGGCCTCAAAAAGGCGTTCAAGTTGGGCGGTATCTACTCCGTCGGGTATATCAACCGCAAGCTGCTCGGTAAGATGTTCCTGGTCAACCATATAAAACGCACTAAATTCTGTGGGAAACTGATAACTGACCAGTTTAAGCAGACGTTCGGCAACACCCTTGCGATCACCCTGCCGCATGAGCTCGCTCTGGATTATGTTCAGGAATCTGATGTCCCGAATCTTGTTCTGCAGTCTTCCAAGAACAGCCTCTTTGCGTGCAAGGGTTATTAAAGAATCAAGATCAATATCGCTGTCGTCTATATCGAATGGTATTGTCTGTTGGTCAGCCCCGCTGCGCAGGGAGCGCAGCTGTTGAGCCTGCCAGTCAGTACGCAGCCTGGAGCAGACCGACAGACCCCGCTCGACAAGAGTTTCAGCCTCGTCTGAACGTCCTGCTTTCAGCAGAACTTTTGCATACTCGTACATAAAATCGGGCAGGGTGTCGCTGTTTGTATCATCGCTGGTATTCAGTACATCCTGTGCCTGATTGAACAGAGAAACTGCTGCTGCTATGTTTTGTTCCGAGGCTTCAACAAGAGCACACAGATACAGGTACAAAAAACGGGTCTTCCATGGATGAGATTCAGAAATAAAGTTCATTGCTGTCGCTGTTTCTGTAGCCCGACCCAGGTTACCCTGCTTGTACATGCACAGGCCCTTGGTAAGGTATACGTCCTCTACTGTATTGAATGGAATGAACCTGATTCCGAGGATGTGCAGAATCTTTAATAGCTGATCCATGACACGGGCGCTTCGCTAATAGTCTCCAGCACAGTAGTAGAGCCTTCCCAGATTAAATAGAGTGATGCTGATTTCTTCGTAGTCGCCTGTTTTTTCAAGCCATGCAAGCGATTTACGGAAACATATGTGGGAGTCACGGTAATTTCCGGCAAGATAATGGGTGTAGCCGATTCCGTTTGTAATACGGATCAAATCCATGGGATTCCCGAGTTTTTCCCTCAATGCGACGGTTTTTTCCATCATTTTTAGAGATTCGTCAAAATCTCCGTTGTTTGAATAGAAGATGGCTTTCTTATGGTATGCAGTCGACAGTCCCATCTCGTTGCCGTTTGAACGATAATACTTGATGCTTTCGTCTACAATTCGCATCACTTCATCATGGGATGAAAAGAAAGAAGCGTATTGGGCAACGCTGGAACAAAAGAAAGCATACATGTTTTCATAATCTGTGCGTTTGAGGGCAGCCATCAGGCGGAAATACATATCCGTTGATATTGGAATACAGGTACGGGTAGAGATCAGGAAGGTTAGAAACCAGGCATGAAGGAGGTCTTCGCTTTCAGCATTCTGATCAAGCTGGTTAAGCAGCAGCAGCGAGTGTCGCCGGGCTGCATCAAAGTTGCTGAGTGCCAGATACGTCATACCGATTTTTCTTAATGACACAAGAAGATCTTTGGTGTTTTCGCGCCGTTCCGCAAGTTCTCCAAGATTTTGATAACAAATAAGCGCCTGATGCCAGTTTCGCAGGTAATACCATGCATCGCCGAGTATGTCCATCAGTTTTGACTGAATTTCCGGTGTTATTCGTTCTGCATCCCCTGCAAGCCGTGAGCGAATTTCATTGACTCCTTCTACAGTCTCGGGATAGGCCTGAAAAGCCAAATTAAGCCGTGCCCGGACAAGGGCGCTGTCCAGGTCAAACACAGCTGGAGCAATAAAGGGGGGAGCGGATGGAATATCTGTGTTGATATAGGTTGCTCCACCGGTTTCTGCTACAAAGGCCGTAAAGGTGTCCCATTCTTCCTGTTGTTCCGGGTTCATCGGCAGATAGGTGTTAGACCAGCTGAAAATAAAAAGCAGTTTTCCGTCAATGGCCTTTTCGGTCAGGTATCGGGCGAATTCCAGCATGGTTGGCCCTGCGGCCTTCATTCCGGTAACCGCAGCCAGAATTGGACGGGAATGGGAAATATAGCGCAACAGGGCAAAAACGGATTGGCGAAGCCGTTCCTGTTCGTAACGGACCTCGTTCGGGAAGATAATATCCTTGCGTTCGGGGATACGCCCTTCAATCCAGGCCCTGAAAAGCGGTTTGTGAGGCGGATATACCGGAACCTTTTTGAGCAGTTCATCGCAGTCAATCTGTTCCTCACGTACCCAATCGCGAATAAGGGATAAAAAAGGGGCGTAGGGATCATCTGTACAGTCCCGTTGTATCTGACGGGTATAGATCAGGGGATCTTCCGGTAGTCCTCCGGCGAAATTTTCGATAGTTGTTCTCAGGGATGTATCATTGGTGGTAGCGAGAAATAAAACCGCGGGTTTATCCAGGGTTATATCCTTCCAACGTGCCGAGAGAATTCTGTTCAGTTGATCTTGTGCTGGGTTCAGGCTCATTACATCAAGTGTCATATATTGTATATCAGGTGTCAACGTACAGAGCGGAAAATGAAATTCAGGTGTACATTAACAGTATTGTCGGATTATGCTCCTTAAAAAAACAGCCCGGATCCAGAGATCCGGGCTGTTGCTGTATTAGCAGGATGCCTTATGTGCACGGCGTGCACTTTTGTGTAAAGCGGTCTCTTATTTGTACAGCGGGCGCTTTATATAGTGTGTGTGCAACAGGTGATGCGCCTTTTCCGAATTGGGCTCGCCAAGGAAGTCCTTGTAGGCTTTAAGAACATATTCGTTCTTGTGCGATACACGGATCTCGCTTTGAGCGTCATCCTTGTACAGTCCTGCGATGCGCTTTGCACGAATCTCGTCTGTTCCACCATAGGGTTGTCCGCCGCCTGCAATACAACCGCCGCGGCAGGCCATAACCTCTACAAAGTGGTACAGGGGTTCCCCTCCGGATGCGATGGATGCGCGGATCTTCTGGATAAGAGGATCGACAAAGGCAAGCTGGTGTACTACAGCGATGCGTACCTCGGTACCGTTTACATCAACCTTCGCCTCTTTCACGTTTTCAAGGCCGCGGGCCGGGGTAAAGTTAATGTCTCCGAGCTCCTTGCCGGTGATCAGGAAATAGCCTGAGCGCAGGGCTGCTTCCATTACACCGCCGGTTGCACCGAAAATGGTGCCGGCGCCGGTGTAGGGTCCCAGCGGATTGTCTGCTGTTTCTTCAGGCAGATTATTGAAATTGATGCCAGCCTGGCGGATAAACCGGGCCAGTTCACGGGTTGTAAGCACGCTGTCAACGTCTTCAAAGCCGGAGCTCTTCATGTCGTCATTGCGCTTGCGTTCGTACTTCTTTGCTGTACAGGGCATGATGGATACAGAGAATACCTTTGAAGCATCAATTCCTGCCTGCTTTGCCCAATAGGTTTTGATCATTGCACCCATCATCTGCTGGGGGCTTTTTGCGGTTGAAAGGTTCGGCAGCAGGTCGTGGTAGTTTTTCTCGGTATAATCGACCCAGGCCGGACAGCAGGAGGTAAACAGCGGAATGGCTCCGGCTCCCTTGGTCAGGCGGGAAACCAGTTCGGTTCCTTCCTCCATGATGGTAAGGTCGGCAGAGAAGTTGGTGTCAAATACGTAGTTAAACCCGATACGGCGCAGGGCAGCATAAATCTTTCCGGTAGAAATCTCGCCGGGCTCAAGGCCGAATTCCTCGCCAAGAGCAACGCGGACGGCAGGTGCGATCTGGGCAACAGTGATTGTTTCCGGGTCGGCCAGGCGGTCCCAGACCTTGCGGCTGGCGTGGGCTTCGTAGATGGCTCCGACCGGACAGTGGGCGGCGCACTGTCCGCAGCGTACACAGGGGGAGTCTGCCAGCAAGGTCATTGCTGCCGGTCCGATGACGGTCTTGCCGCCGCGGCCCTGGTATTCAATAGCATTGACGTTCTGCATTTCCTGGCATACTTCCACGCAGCGGCCGCAGTTGATGCACTTGTTGCGGTCAAAGACGATCGCATCATTGGAATAGTCCAGTGGCCGTTCTACCATGAATTGCTCAAAGCGGATGTTCCTCAGGCCGAATTCGGCTGCAAGGCTCTGCAGTTCGCACTGGTTATTGCGGGTACAGGTCAGACATTCCTGCGGGTGATTTGAAAGAATAAGTTCCAGCACGGTACGCCGGGCTTTTACAATCTCGGGGTCATGGGTAATGATGCTCATGCCCTCGTTACAGGTGGTGCAGCAGGCACGGATCATGCGGGCTGTGCCTTCCTGTCGCACGATACAGATTCCGCAGGAAGCCCAGGCCGGCAGGTCCGAGTTGTAGCACAGGTGCGGGATGTTAATATTTGCCATCTTGGCTGCTGCCAGGATAGTAGTGCCCTTGGGTACCGTAAGGGCCACTCCGTTTATCTTGACGTTGATCATACGTTCATTCTCCTTCTGGGTAACCGGCTGCTCAGATCTTGTCGATTGCGCCGAATTTACAGGTGGTATAACATTCACCGCACTTCAGACACTTGCTCTGATCGATAAGGTGCTTCGTTTTCCGTTCGCCCGAGATACAGGTTGCCGGACACTTGCGGGCACAGGCGCCGCAGCCGATACACTTGTCGTTGATAACAAACTGGGTCAGGTGCTTGCACTTTCCTGCAGGGCACTTTTTGTCGTCAATGTGCGCAAGATATTCGGATTCGAACTTCTTGAGTGTTGACAGTGTGGGGTTCGGTGCTGACTGTCCCAGGGCACACAGCGAAGCCTTCTGCATTGCGAAGCCGATTTCCTTCAGGTGTTCCAGGTCCTTGTGTGTGCCGTTACCGCGTGAAATCTTTTCCAGGATGGTGTGGATTTGGCGGGTGCCGATGCGGCAGGGTGAACACTTGCCGCAGGATTCATCAACACAGAATTCCATGTAGAACTTTGAAACGTCCACAACACAGTCATCCTCGTCCATGACGATCATACCGCCTGAGCCCATCATCGATCCAAGCTGCTGCAGACCCTTGAAATCGATCGGTGTATCCAGGGCTTCTTCGGTAATGATTCCGCCCGAGGGACCGCCGGTCTGGACGCCCTTGAACTTCTTGTTGTCTCTGATGCCGCCGCCGATTTCAAAAATGATCTCGCGAAGGGTGGTTCCCATCGGGACTTCAACCAGTCCGGAGTTCCGGACCTTTCCGGTCAGGGCGAATACCTTTGTTCCCTTTGAGTCTTCTGTTCCGATCTTGTTGAACCATGAGGCTCCCTTGTTAAGAATAACGGGGATATTTGCCCAGGTTTCAACGTTGTTGATAATGGTGGGTTTTCCCCACAGACCTGATTGGGCCGGGAAGGGCGGTTTGGGGGTAGGCATACCGCGCTTGCCTTCAATGGAACGAAGCAGGGCTGTTTCTTCACCGCAGACGAAGGCGCCTGCACCCAGGCGGATTTCCAGCTCGAAATCGAAACCGGAACCCAGGATGTTTTTTCCCAGCAGGCCGGCTTCGCGTGCCTGGTTCATGGCAATCTTGAGGCGGTCAACAGCCAGCGGATATTCGGCGCGGATATAGATGAATCCCTGGTTTGCTCCAATAGCCTTGCCGCAGATTATCATGGATTCAATTACCGAGTGGGGATCTCCCTCGATGGTTGAGCGGTCCATATAGGCTCCGGGATCGCCTTCGTCGGCATTACAGACAACATATTTAATGTCGCTTTCTGCGCGCATTCCTGCTTCCCATTTAAGGCCGGTGGGGAAACCGGCGCCGCCGCGTCCACGCAGACCCGAGGCCTTGATTTCATCCACTATCTGCTGGGGGGTCAGCTGGAAGAGGGCTTTTTCAAGAGCAAGATAGCCGTCACGGGCGATATATTCGGAAAGGTCTTCCGGGTTGATAACACCGCAGTTGCGTAAAACAATACGAAGCTGTTTTTGGTAAAACTGGATTTCTTCGACCGTCTCGGTGCTTTTCTTTTCCTTGTTGTACAGCAGGCGGGTGACTTCGCGTCCCTTGATGATCTGCTCGTTGATTATTTCTTTTGCGTCTTCGGGCTTTACCTCGACATAGAAGGTATCTTCGGGAAGTACCTTTACGATGGGTCCTTTTTCACAAAAGCCGAAACAGCCGGTTTTAACGATCTGTACCTTGTCGATCACGCCTGCGGCCTTGGCCTCGGTGATCAGGTTATTGTAAATTCCGTCTGCGTTGCTGGATTCACAGCCGGTTCCGCCGCAGACCAGAATATAGTGGTTGTACGCCATCTTCGTCCCCTTATTTTTTCAGAATGTCGACCGCGGGGCGGTCCAGAATCTGTTCATTCAAAAGCTCTTTTTTGATCAGGTGCTTTTCTATAATTTCTTTGGCAATTTTACCGTCAACGCGGCCGTAAATGATGTTGGGCATATCGGGCATGACGATTTCGACTGTGGGTTCATTGTGACACAGGCCCATACAGCCGGTCTGTCGTATGATCACATCGCCGCCCATCCCTTTTTCGTTCAGCTCTTTAACAAAGGCGTCAAGGGTATCTTTTGCGCCTGCGGCTATACCGCAGGTTCCCATTCCCACAATAACCTGGGCAATCTTGCCGTCGGTTTCGCGTTTTCTGATTTCCTGTTGTGTCGATTCGCGCAGTTTGCGCAGGTCCTCAAGGGACATCTTTGCCATATCAATCCTCCTGGATCATGCTGTTTCGTTTGCTTCCAGATACTGCGCAACCAGAGCCAGTGTTCCGGCTTCGCACAGGTCGCCGGGGTCGTTCACCCCGAGAGCTTCACACAGTTCCGAGCGGCTGACAGACCATGACATGCTGTCTTTGGTCCGTACGATGACCAGCTCATAGGGGCGGTCAAAGGTCAGGATCTGTCTGAAGTATCCGGCGACATCGCCGACCGGCGGCGTGTCAATAGTGTTCAGGTCAAAATCGGCTTGTACAACGGTTCCTTTCGGTGTTCCGTCGGCGCCGGTGCTTGACCGGATGTTCCAGCTTCCGGCTGAGGTTTCAGCGGTCTGGATTAAAAACGGAATGCCGAGCCCTACCTTTCTTCCGGGGTGTTTTATCCCGTCGGTCCAGAACGGATCGGTCGCCCGTGCCAGCTGCTCCTGTGTCATACCCTTGCCGTTATCGGCTATACACACAGAAAGCCTGCCTGACAGTTCGGTCACTTCTACGGTGATCTGTGTTGCTTCTGCCTCAATTGAATTCTGGGTCAGATCGCTGAACAGGTCGCAGAGGGTGTAGTGCATCAGACGTCAGCCTTGATACTTGCCGATAACTTCATGAATCTGGTCGCGGGTCAGCTTGCCGTATACGTCGCCATTGACGGAAAGTACCGGTGCAAGACCGCAACAGCCGATGCAGCGCACCGGTTCCACTGAAAACAACCCGTCTGATGTTGTGATTTCATCATCCTTGAGGCCGAGCAGACTGCGTGATTCGTCAATCAGGTCCTGGGCCCCCTTGAGATAGCAGGCGGTTCCAAGACAGACGGAGATTCTGTTTTTTCCCGGCTTTACGGTTTTAAAGAAGTGATAAAAGGACATGGTGCCGTACACCCGGGCCAGCGGAATACCGGTACGGGCGGCGACTTCGTCGGCCGCTTCACGGGAAATGAAGCCCTGTTCTTCCTGTACCTGGTGCAGGATCATAATCAGGTTTCCGGGTTTTCCCTTCCATTCATCGATGAACGCATTGAGTTCTGCAGAGAACTCGCAGGCAGTTGCCATTGTAAACCCCCATTAACTCGATAAAATTATATCGATATATACTACGCGTATTGTACTAATTAACAGCGGTTTTGGCAATGGAGGCTCTTTCAAAACTCGGTGACTTTTAAAATTGGCTCAATGGTAATACGGGTATCTGTTTACCAGGATGCTTCCAGAATAATCGGCTTTTCCAGGGTTAAAAGAGCTGCAAGGGGTATGTTGAACACGGCACTGGAGCCTACGATGTGTGCAGAGCCCTCTCCTGTCGGTATACGGGCAGTCTTGACCGGGGAAGGCGTTCGAAGCGTCAGTGTAAAGCGCGAAGTGCGTAATTCCGCAAGCATGGTGTTGCCGAAAGCAACGGCGACAAGATCTTCATATTCCTCGCGACTCATATCGTCGTAGCCCAGGGACGGAGCCATCAGCAGGTCAAGATAATCCCGTGTGCCCGGGGGCAGCAGATCCATGGTGCGGCCGACAAGGGTACGGGTAAGCTCTACCCTCGCGGTACGTTTTTCACGGTCCAGGGTCAGGGCTTCCTTGATCAGTGTTTGACCGGCATCAAGCTCAAGATTCATTGCAAGCCCTGTACCTCCGGTAAGGTTCAGCGAACGGACTGCAAGTCCTGCCTGGGTAAGGGAAAGCCGCAACAGGCTTTCATCAATGAACGCCATCGAGCCGCCCGCGCCGGAAACCGGCTGGCTGAAGCGGCGCAGCAGATCCTCGGCAGCAGGGCTGGCAGCACCGGTAAACTCGATGCTTTGATTGCCGGCCGGAGGAATGGTCAGTACCATCGCGGGGCTGCACCCGGAAAGCAGCAGGCTCAGCAGGGCAGCTGATAAAAGAAATCCGGAGTATTTAGATACAACAGTATGTACAGCAGATTCAGTCACAAAGGTCTCCTTCATTAAAAGTCAAAGCTCAGCTGAATTCCCGAGGTAAACCGCAGACCGTAGGCGAAGGTTTCATCCGGAAAATGCGAATAATTTATATCCTGGTAAAAACGCAGGCGCTGGTTTCCCAGCCTGGCCGGCATACTGGTCCAGGAAATGCCGATAATGCCGGGAAACTGGGGGGTACGGTTTAATTCATCTGCTGCAAAGAAATGGAACTGGGTGCCGATATAAAACCCCAAACCCGAACGGCTGGTCAAGCTGAAGGCAAGGGGGATGCTCAGTGATTCCTGACGGCTGTCCCGGTACAGGGCTGTCATCAAGCCCGGATATGCGCTCAATCCCTTGATCCATGAGATATGGGCACCGGCCTGGCCGCCGCGTATCGGGTTTGTTCCTGGAACGAAATCCCACAGCACTGAGCCTGTTACGCCCAGGCGGAAGCCGGTTTCGCCTTCAAAGGGGTAGATATCATGATCAAACAGCGAGATTGTCCGGACATCCCGGTCTGTCGGCCCCTGCGGGCTTTGTGAGCCGCCGGGTGTGCTGTCAGCGCCGGGTGCGGCGGGTGCCGCAGGAGCGGGGCTGGCCGGTGTCCGTCCGGAGGCTTCGACAGGAAGAAGCCGGCCGGTGAAGGAGTAGGTCCGTTTCCAGTAGGATTCGCTGAGGCGCGAGATGATGACGCCTGTACTCGGACCGTCGCTGGCCGCATGGATAAACTGCCCCCCGCCGATATATATGCCCACATGGGTCAGGTTTCCGACGGTATTAAAAAAGAGCAGGTCTCCGGCGGCCGCCTGATTGTGGTTTATACGTTCAACAGCAGTTGCCTGTGCGGCAACCGTGCGCGGAAGGGTTCGTCCCATGGAATCAAGGGCTGCCCGGTAAATCAAGCCGGAACAGTCCATACCGCTCGTGGTGGTACCTCCGCGGACATAGCGGGTGCCCATATAAGAGCGGGCAGCCTGAACAAAACGTTCCCGGTCCGAGCGTGTTCCGGGGCCCTGTGCCGGCTGGGCGGAAAGAACTGCTGCGGAAAGCAGTGCCAGGGCAGAAAACTGGATAATAAAACGGTTAAT
>CAZXJV010000017.1:11204-37992 GCA_964641135.1 uncultured Treponema sp.
AGACTTCACACCTGCGATTATCGGCCGATATGCAACCTTTTGTAAACACCTGTGTCGATTGTGTCGGAGGATAACGATGAAAAAAATGAATTCGACCCCCTGGGCCTTTCTTGATGCCTGGCGTGGAAAGAGTTTTAACGGCGAGTGGCCGACCCTGCCCGAGATGTTCCGTATAACGACGGAGCGGTACCCCGATCGCCCCTGTTTTACGGCCTTTGAACCCGACCGCGTTACCCTGACCTACAGTCAGGTACTTGACCGGGTTGAAGGGCTGGCCCGGTGGCTGCACCAGCAGGGCGTCAGCCGCGGTGACCGGGTGGCGGTAACCGGAAAGAACAGCCCTGAATGGGCTGTCGCCTATCTTTCCGCCCTGTTTGCCGGGGCGGTAGTAGTTCCCGTTGATTACGGCCTCCACGACGCCGAGATTGAAAACCTGATTCGCGCCAGCGAGCCCAAGGTGCTTTTTGTGGATGAAGAGCGTTGGGATCATTTTTCCGGGGGCAAACAGGTTAAAACCGTGTGTTCCCTGAGCCCGAAGCACCGCGAGCGATACATCTACGACCTGCCGGCCGGTCCTGACGCTGCAATAGAAGCAGCTGTTGAAACCGACATGGCCACCATAATGTTCACCTCGGGCACTACCGGGAACCCCAAGGGTGTTGTGCTGACGCATAAAAACCTTGTTTCTGACTGTTACATCGCCCAGACCAACCTGAGTATCTACCATACAGACGTATTTTATGCCCTTCTGCCCATTCACCATGCCTACACCATGCTTGCCGTGTTTATAGAGGCAATGAGCGTCGGTGCAGAGATTGTCTTTGCCAAAAGCATGGCTGTTACCAAGATGCTCAAGGAGCTTAAAGAAGGCAAAATCACCATGCTGCTGGGTGTGCCTCTGCTGTTCAACAAGCTTTTGGCCGGCATCATGAAGGGTATCCGCGACAAGGGTCCGGTTGTCTATGGCCTGATGAAGTTCCTTATGGGTGTTTCCTACCTCATCAAAAAGATCTTCAAGGTTAACCCGGGTAAAAAAATCTTCAAGACTGTACTGGAAAAAGCCAGCATATCCACCCTGCGCATCGCCATCTCCGGCGGCGGCCCGCTCGCGGCAAGCGTATTCCGGGTGTATAACGAGCTGGGCATCGACTTTGTACAGGGCTACGGCCTTACCGAAACCTCGCCCATCGTTGCCCTTAACCCGAAAGAGGCCTTTAAAATTGAAAGCGTCGGGCGGTATTTTCACCCCTACATGGAGATGAAGATCCTTGACCCGGACGAGAAGGGTGTCGGGGAAGTTGCGATCAAGGGACCGATGGTCATGCAGGGTTATTACAAAAATCCGGAAGAAACCGCCAAGGTGTTTACCGATGACGGCTGGTTTATGACCGGCGACCTGGGCTGGCTGGACAAGGAACACTACCTGTACCTGTGCGGCCGTGCAAAAAACGTGATCGTTACAGACGGCGGCAAGAACGTATATCCGGAAGAAATAGAAAACGCCTTCCAGCTGCATTACAGCGATATCGAGCAGATTACCGTCCAGGGCTACATCAGCGACAAGGCCATGAAAACAGAAGGCATAGAAGCCCTGGTATACCCGACAGATGACCTGTACAAGCGTCTGGGCTCTATCCGCGGCTCTCTGGAAGGCGACGACCAGGCCCGCCTGTACATCGAGGATCTGGTGGAAAAGGTAAACCGGGGACTGCAGCCCTACCAGCGTATCAGCAAGGTGACCCTGCTGGCCGAACCCCTGGAAATGACCACCACGCGCAAGGTCAAACGCACGTATACAAAATAAAAGTTGAGATTCTAACAGGCTGCTGACAAAGGCAATTGAGCCTTTGTCAGCAGCCTGCTAACGAAGGCCTTGAAGGGCGGTGCGGATTGCTTCAATGTCCGCCCGCCCGTCTTTTCCAAACCCCTCGGGCAGCTCCAGTTCAAAGCTGCGCCTCGCTACATGCATCAGGCAATGCGCATCGCTTGACTGTGTCAGCGGGTACGGCCCGGTGTCAATGGCCGGTGGCACTGTTATCACCTCCAGCGCATCCCAGGGGCCTTCCGGGATAAAGCCCAACTGACTGGATAAGGAAAATGAAGGGCGATCGACGTGGGCCGGGATGGCGAGTCCTCCCCGGTCGCGGGCAAGGCGCGCGATCTCGTCAACGGCAAGCGTACAGCTGGTAATCAGGAACTTGTCCAGCTCCCCCAGTATTTCATCGTTTTCGTCCACCCACACCTGATCTCCGGTTTTTTCGGGCCGGTTCATTACCGGCGGCAGCAGGCTGTATATATAGTCGCCGAAGTCTACCGCAGTCCGGCTGTCTGCGAAGAGGCACAGGATGTGGCATTCCTCGCTGCTTTGCACCTCAAGGCCGCTTAACGGAACAATGCCGTGTCTTCGGCAGGCTTTTTCAAAGGTTGGAGTGTTGAGGGCTGCATTATGGTCGGTCAGGGCGGCAAGCTGTATGCCCCGCTCGGCAAGCAGGGCAGCAAGGGCATTCGGCGACATTTCGAGCTGGCCGCAGGGTGAAAGGCAGGAGTGCATGTGCAGATCGCAGCGCCACCGGGCCATGTATCCAGCTTCTCCTGCTCAACCGGCAGCGCCGGTCGTTCCGGTCTCGCTGCTTTGACCGCCTTCGCCGAGCCTGCCGTACAGGCGGCCGGAAACCGCATACTGGTCAAGACCGGTTACAGCAACGCCGATGCCTTCGCTTCGGGCTGCCTCCAGCATGTCGTCGGGGAGGGGCCGGTTGTTGCAGATCACAATAGCTGTCAGGTCCCGCAGGGTTGCTACCGCGACAGTGTTTTTGTGTGCCTGTATGGTTACCAGCACTCCGTTTTCCGGGGCGTGGGCCATGGCATCGCTTAACAGGTCCGAGGTATATACCCCTTCTACAGCACGCCCTGCTTCTGCAGGAACTGCACCGCGCGCATCCAGCAGGGAAAGAAGTTCCTCAAAGCTCATTGGCCGGCCTCCTTCAGGTTGAAGGTGCAGCGCACCAGTGTGCCTGTTTCGGCATCCGATTCGATATGAAAACCGTCTGATACCCGGCGGGTGTTCGGCAGTCCCATGCCGGCCCCGAAGCCCAGGGAGCGAACCCGGTCTGTTGCGGTGGAAAAACCTTCGGTTAAGGCCAGATCCAGATTGGGGATTCCGGGGCCGGTATCCTTCGCTTCGATGGTCAGGGTGTCGCCTTCCAGGATGTAGCGCATAAGGCCGCCCCTGGAGTGTATTACCTGGTTAATCTCCAGCTCGTAGCTGGCTATGCCTACGCGGCGGGTAATTGCCGGCGGAACCCCGGCAGCTTTAAGGATTTTTTTGATGTCCGTGGAAGCCTGTCCGGCAGTTTCAAAATTAAAGGGCTCGGTGGTGTACTCATGGATTCCGTCCGCACTGGCGGCTTTTGCCGCACCCGGGGCGGCGCCTTCGGCCGGGGTTTCCAGTTTAAGAATTTCGCGGTTAAGCGCCACCAGGAGGGTTGAGATAACGTCGCTTGAGGTAACAATGCCTACCAGGCGCGAGAGCTTGTCCACTACCGGGAAGCGCCCGAAGGAGTATTTGTTAAAGTAGGAAACGCAGAACGAAAGAGACATGGTTTCTTCCAGTACGATAACCCGTGTGGTCATGTGCAGGCTCGCGGCCTCTTCTATCCAGCCCGAATCGAGGGCGGTGACGATATCGTCCATCGAAACGATCCCGAGGAGAGTCCCGTCCTCTTCGGCAATTGGCACGCCCGTAATTTTATTTTTTTTCATTATTCCCTGAATGTGGCGCAGGGTATCGCTGGGGCGGGCGGTGAGGATGGGGTGGGTCATGACATCCTTGACCTTCAGCTTGAACAACAGGCCGATAACGGCTTCCGGGGAATTGTCCTGGTTAATGGGTATGGCAAGCATGGTTCAAGTATACCCGTCAAGCACGTGTTTTTCCAGAAAATACGCAAGTCCGTCTTCGTCATTTGTGCGTTCGGTGACGTGGCGGGCAAGGCGCAGGATTTCCGGGCGCGAGTTTTTCATGGCAACGCTGATTGGGGCGTAGCGAAGCATGGATTCGTCGTTCATGCTGTCGCCGAAGGCCATCACGCGTTCTGAAGGAATTCTGAGCATGTCCTCGGCGAGTTCCTTGAGGGCCTCTCCCTTGCCGGCGCCGATGGGCAGGATTTCCATAAAATAGGGTTTGCTGACAAAGATGGTGGCCCGGCCTTCGAACAGCACCTTGAGTTCGGCCTCTACAGCGACTATGTACTCCGGGTCGCCGGGGATGACCAGCTTGTACACGCCTTTGCGGATTATCTGTTCGTAATCATCCGGTACAACGGGCTTGAGCCCGGAAAGGTTAAAGTCCTGCTGTGAATATTCGGTTTCTTTTGAAACGTACATCATGTCCCGTTCGTAGATGTGGCAGGAAAGGCCGGCGTCTTCACACAGGCGGAAGGCTTCGATAGCTATATCTGTGGGGATGAATCGCTCGTAAATACTGTCAAAGGTGTTGGAACGCAGTATCTGCGAGCCGTTGTTTGCAATGATGTAGCTCGGCATTACATCAAGGCCGATGCGGCGGGCGTAGGGTGCCATGGCTTCCGGCGAGCGGCCGGAGGCGAGAACCGGCAGGATGCCGCGTTCTGCGCAGCGCTCCAGGGTTTGCACTGTACGATCGGAGATGCTCAGGTCATGGCGGAGCAGGGTGTCATCAAGGTCCATTGCGATGATTGCAGGATCAAGTTTCATGGTTCAAGTATAACAGGCCGGAACACCCGCCGCTAGCGGGGCGGGTACTGGACATTGTTTTAGATTTGTGGCACTTTATGCATAGATATGCGTTTTATTTGCATATTTATACACTAACGGCAAGGGCGCTGGAGGGATTCCGGCGCCCTTGCTGCGTTCGGGCTGTGTGTTGTAGAGCGCACGGCGCAGGTGAGCTGCAATCCCTCCGGAATCGATAAGGAGGGTAGTATGGACGTACAGACACTGTTGAACTCGTTGTGGGTGGTTATGGCCGCCGCACTGGTGTTCTTTATGCAGGCCGGTTTTTCAATGGTGGAGTCCGGTCTGACCCGTACAAAAAACAGCATCAATGTGGCTATCAAGAATCTGACCGACCTCGGTGTATCGGTAATGGTGTACTGGGTATTCGGTTTTGCGCTGATGTTCGGAGACAGCATTTCCGGCTGGTTCGGAGCAAGCAGTTTTCTGCCCGATTTTACCGGGCCGGCTCGGCACGGGCTTGCCGTTTTCTTTTTGTTTCAGGCTATGTTCTGTTCCACTTCGGCGACTATAGTCTCGGGTGCAGTTGCCGAGCGGATGCGGTATTCGTCGTATATAATCAGCACCCTGTTTTTGTCGGCATTGATTTATCCGGTATTCGGCCACTGGGCCTGGGGAGGCTTCGCTGACGGTTCTACCGGTTCCGGCTGGCTTGCTGCTATCGGTTTTGTTGATTTTGCCGGTTCCACGGTTGTGCACTCTGTCGGCGGCTATGTGGCCCTGGCCCTGCTGCTTATCCTGGGTCCCCGCGCCGGACGTTTTGTTAAGGGCGAAAAGCCCAGGCGGATACCCGGTTCCAACATCCCTCTTTCAGTCGGCGGTGTTATCGTTTTATGGTTCGGATGGATCGGTTTTAACGGCGGCAGTACTTTTGCCATGACAGCAGATGTTCCTTCGATTATCATCAATACCTGCCTTGCCGCCGGTGCCGGGTTGATAACAGCCCTGCTGGTCGGCTGGGCGGTCACAAAGATACCCGATGTCAACTTTGTAATGAACGGAACCCTTGCGGGTCTGGTGGCAATTACCGCCGGCTGTCACGCGGTATCTGCTGCCGAGTCTGTGCTTATCGGTGCCGTTGCCGGTATTGTGATGCTCGCTGCTACAGCCCTTCTGGAAAAACTGCGCATAGATGACGCGGTCGGTGCGATCCCGGTGCATCTAGCGGCTGGTATCTGGGGAACCCTTGCTGTTGGTATTTTTTCTACACCTGCCATTCTGGGTACAACCCCTGTCGGCGGCAGCCAGCTTCTGGCCCAGGCCATCGGTGTGGGTGCCTGTGCCCTGTGGGCCTTCGGTGTATCCTTCCCGGTGCTTTGGGTCGTTAACAAGGTTCAGCGCCTGCGGGTCACCGCCCAGGAGGAGCACAGCGGTCTCAACATTGCCGAGCATGGTGCCAGCACCGAGATTTTCGAGCTTTATGCCACCATGGATGAGCAGGCTAAAACCGGCGATCTTTCCATGCGTTTGCCTGTTGAGCCCTTTACCGAGGTGGGACAGATTGCCGAAATGTACAACCGGGTAATTGCTGGTCTTGAAATGAATACCATTGCCCGCGAGGAGTTTACCGAGATTTTCAACAATGTGTCGGATGCCCTGTTTCTGCTTGACCGTGATTACCGTATCTGCCCGAACTACTCAAAGGCAACCGAAAAGGTTTTTGCCCGCGAACAGATGGTCGGACAGGACATGCGTACGGTGATTGATAGTATGGTATCGCCGGAAAAAGGCCGCCGGTTCAGGGACTTTATTGAATTGATGTTTGATCGTCAGCATCATGAACGCTCAATCAGTTCGATGAACCCCTTGACCGCGACTCACTTTAAAGTGCACATGGGCTACGATGTGTGGGAACCGCGTCTTCTGGATTTTTCGTTTCACCGGGTGTGGGATGCGTCAAAAACCCGCATTCTGCATGTGCTGGTTGTCGGGCGGGATATAACCCGTACAGCTACCCTTGCCGCCGAGGTGCGCAGATTGCGTACCCGCCTCGGCGAGCTGGAGTCAAAGGAAGCGGTTCCGGCAGGAACAGCCTGACAGGGCGCTGAACCCTATGCCATGCCCATGTCGTCTGTGGTTTTTTCCAGAAGGGTATCAAGAAAGTTGTGACTTGACTGGATAACCCCGAGGATTGCGTGGGTGTCGCGCATCGAATCATTAACAGTAGAAAGAGAGGTGAGGCCGTCGTTCAATGCGATGGCCTCTTCTTTTATTGCTGCTGTGATTTCGGTGAGTGACTTTCCTGCCTCGTTGATGGTGCGGGCATTTTCGTTGAAGTTTGCAAGTACGTCGCCGAAAGAAAGCTTGAACCGGGAAAAAAGCTCCACGAATTCGTGCATCTGGCGGTTGATGCTTTCTACGGTCTCTTCGAATTCGCCGATATTGGTTTCAATTTGCTTGGCAAAATCGCCTGTCTGAACTGCAAGGTTTCGTACCTCGTTTGCGATGATGCGGAAACCCCGCCCAACCGTTCCGGCCCGGGCTGCTTCAATCGACGCGTTGATGGCCAGAATACCGGTCCGGTCGGATACGTCCTGGATGGAGCCGGTGATTCCGGCAACCTTTTTTGTTTTTTCCTGTAAATCGCCAAAAAGACCGGCAAGAGCCTTTGCGTTTGTAGCTGCGGCTTCCACCTCTGTCATCCGCTCTGCAATACCCTTGTCCATGCTTGAGTTCTTGACGAGAATCTCGCCCATCATGGCATCAATCCGCTCGGCGTTTTCGGAGGTGCTGTTGCTGGAAGCCCGCATTTCTTCAAAGGCTGATACGATTGTATTCAGTCCCTTTTGAACCTGTTCCATTGACTGATCCAGGATATCAAGGGAGTGCATGGTAACAGAGTTAAGAATAATGCTTTTGTTGTATCCGATTACAAATTTGTGTATGGCATCTTCATAGTTCTTTGCCATATCTGTGCTGCTCATACGCCCTCCCGGCTATTTTCCGAATGTCTGATCCAGAAGGTCGACGCCGCAGCGAAGTTCCGAAAGCCAGTCAAGGAAGGCGCCCGCGCTCGCTCCGCGGTAAATAGCACCGTGCTGGGGTGCAATCATGTCGGGATTGAGTCTGCGTACAATCTCGGTCCAGCGGCGTGCAACAGAATTGCTGGCAATGTAGCGCCGGTGAAAGCCTTCTATTAATTTAACATGACTGGAAAAATCATCTACAAAGACTGTTTCGTCGTTTTCTCCGAAAACGGCGGCGCCGATGTCGCCGGTAAACAGAATGCGTGAACGGCTGTCATACAGGCCGAACTGGCCGGGCGAGTGCATGAAGTGCGACGGTACAAATTTGAGCTCTGTTCCGCTGGGCAGGGTGAGCCCTCCGCCGGTGTCATCAATACCAATTACGCGTGCGGTGTCTACAATGCCGAAGTGGGGTAAAAACCGGGTCCATAACTTGGATATGTACACCTTGGCGCTGGTGACGCCAAGCCACAGGGCAATGCCTGAGGAGACATCGGGGTCCTGGTGGGAGAAAAATATTGTGTCTATCTTGTCGATGGAGATGTAGCGGCTGACAGAGGCTACAACCCGGGAGAACAGGTGTACTCCGCCCGGATCAAGCAGGATGCCGCGTCCCTTGTCGATAATCAGGTATTGCATGGTCTGGATGACGCCCTTGCGGTACTTGTTCTCTGTTCCCAGCCAGATGTAGGTGTGGTCGTCGTCCTGATACAGGATGCGGCCGTTGATGTCTGCTTCGTTAATCATGCAATAATAGTAAACGCTCTTATGCTGAATTGTCAAATTTCTGGGGTATGCGCTGTCAGTTTTCTATGGTTCCGCCGCCGAGCACCTCATCCCCGCGGTACAGCACAACGGCCTGTCCCGGTGCAACAGCCCTGACCGGGGTATCAAAGCGGACGCGGATGCGGCTGTCGCCGAGTCTTTCTGCAACAGCGGGAACCGCCTGGGTGTTGTAGCGGATTTTTGCGTATACCTGCAAGGGGGCCGCGATATCGCTGATACCTATAAGGTTAATGTCGCCGGCGACGAGTTCGGAGGATAAAAGCTCGTCATTGTTTCCGAGGGTTACCGTATTTCGTGATGCGTCCTTGTGTATCACATATAGGGGCTCTGTCCCGAAGGAGGCACCGATACCGCGCCGCTGCCCGATGGTATAGGCGGTTATTCCGCGGTGCCGGCCGAGGATGCGTCCGTCAGGGGTAACAAAATCGCCCGGTCGGGCAGTGCCGGGGGCGCGTTTTTCGATGAAGGCGGTGTAGTCGCCGCCGGGAACAAAGCAGATATCCTGGCTGTCGGGTTTGCGGGCGTTGACAAGACCGGCGGCTTCGGCAATGGCACGGGCTTCTTCTTTGGTCATGTCTCCCAGCGGGAAGAGTGTGCGTGAAAGCTGCTGCTGGGTCATGCCGTACAGAACGTAGCTTTGATCTTTTGACGGGTCGCGTCCCCGTAAAAGCCGCCAGCGCCCGGTTTCTGTATCCTGGGCTATGCGGCTGTAATGTCCGGTCGCTATGCGGTCGTAGTTGAGCAGCATGGCGCGTTCCAGCAGTTTTTCAAACTTGATAAACCGGTTGCAGTCGATACAGGGATTCGGGGTGCGGCCCGAGCGGTAATCCTCGATAAACCGGTCTATCACATCATGTGCAAAGGCTTCACGGAAATTAAAAACAAAGTGCTCGATGCCGAGCTTGCGCGCTACATCCCGTGCATCCTGCACGTCTAAAAGGGCACAGCAGGTGCGGGTAGCGTCGCAGGCGGCAACAATATCTTCGTCGCTGAACAGCTTGAGTGTTACACCTGCGGTGTCCATTCCCTTGTCGATGAGCAGCTTTGCCGCGACCGAGGAATCTACACCACCGCTCATGCCTACCAGTACACGGTTGTTCATTCCGGTACTCCGTCAGCTTCTGTCAGGCGTTCAAGGAGGGGCGCACAGCCGAACAGTGTTGTGAGGTTGATATAGCGATTTGAGGCGGCAGCTGCCCGCGCTGTGCGTCTGGTTTCCGGTTCTGACGGATCATATATGGCGCGCAAAAGCAGGTTTTTTGGGGTATGACTGATATCGATAAACTCCATGATGTCGGTGCGGTAGCCCTTTGCTTCAAGCAGTTCGGCACGCATGCTGTCGGTGGCAAGGGCTGCAGTGCGTTCGCGGACAATACCGTGTCTTAACAGTCCCGTCAGGGCCTTCTCCGGTTGAGTCTGTGTGCCGCCCGGGGCCGAAAGGCTGCTGTAAAGCTCGTGCTGGCAGCAGGGTACAGCAAGAATTACCCTGGCTCCCCAGCGAAGGGCCTGTGCCAGGGCGTGGTCGGTAGCAGTGTCGCAGGCATGAAGGCTGATTACCAGGTCAACAGGCCCGTCGTTCTGAAATCCTGCAATATCACCGATGCTGAATTCCAGCCCCTCACAGCCGAGGCGGCCGGAGAGTTCCGCACAGCGGGTAATTACATCGGCCTTCAGGTCAAGGCCAGTGATGTGTACACGACGGCCGGAAACGGCTGTAAGGTAGTGGTGTACAGCAAAGGTTAAATAGGATTTACCGCAACCGAAGTCGATGATGCGCACGGGACGAGCGGTGGCAACCCCCTGGCGGTCCAGTTCTTTAATCGCATCTGCGATGAACTCAAGAAAGCGGTTGATCTGGCGGAACTTGTCATAACGGGATTTAATCACCTGGCCGGCAGCTGTCATGATGCCAAGCTCGGTCAAAAATGGTGCAGAACGGCCTTCAGCAAGCAGGTAGTGTTTTGTGCGGTCATGTCCGGGTAATACAGGTTCGGATGTACCGGTTTTCGGCATGTTGTGCTCCTGCGTTATCAGGGTAATCTCGCCGCGCCGGTTGGTTAAAATCCGGCGCACTGATTGCGTTGTGTGAAGCTCTGCCTGTGCCCATTCGCAGGGAATGAGGTCTGCCAACAGCGTGCCAAGACTGGCGGGCTGAATAATGCGGTGAAAAGACTGCTTCCCGTTGCGCCATTCCAGCTGAAACGCCGTTCCCTCTGTCCGGTGAATAGTGCGCAGCCGGGCGGTACCGGTACGTTCTGTAGTGCGTGGGGAGGAAAAGACGGCACGGTCAAAGCCTTCAGCAATCAGGGTATCGGCCAGCCGGATAAAGGCTTCCTGCGCGTGTGCTGGTTGTATTCGTTCAGAGGGGGTCTTCATGGCAGCTTTTCAAAAAGGCCAGAGCAGTGCAGGCCTCAAACATCGGTTGCGGGGTTGCAAGCACGGCTATGCCGCATTCTTCGGCCAGGGCCTTCATCTGCGGGTGGGGGAGTTTATCGTTAACAAGCAGGATCGCTCGGGCTCCTATCATGTCGGCAGTGCGTACTGCCTGATCCGTGGCAAGGCTGGTTACCAGAAGAGCGTCGCTGTAAACGGATAACAGCATGTCGCTCATGAGGTCGCCGGCCACAATAATACCCAACGGACGGTCCAGGTAGCCCTCGGGACCGAATACAGGATGAGCCGGCAGATTTTCTACAATAGCGCGAAGTGTCATTGCTGCAAGAATAGCACCGGATGCCCTTCCGGCTCAATAGTCTGCTAGCTATCTGTCCACCGGTTGTATAAGTCCTGCATGCGTTTTTTGACATCCATCCCGTACAGGCCATTTAGTGCATCCGAACCGGCAAGATCGGCTGCGGGGCAATCCAGCAGGACCCGTCCGTTATCCATGAGTATAAACCGGGTGCCGAATTCCAGTGCAAGGGTCAGATCATGAAATACCGCTACAGCACAGCGGTATTCGTTTTGCTGTGTCCAGTCGCGTAACAGGGTGGTCAGTTCAGTCTGGTAGCGCAGGTCCAGATGATTGGTCGGTTCATCAAGCAACAGAACGGGGCTGTTTTGGGCAAGGGTCCGTGCCAGGAAAACCCGCTGCAGCTGGCCGCCTGAAAGTGTCGCAAGGCGGCGCTCTGCCAGATCCGGAATGCCTGCATCTTCCAGTGCTTTTTCTATAGCCTCTGTATCTGTAGCGGTTTGTATACGGGGAAAGCGCCGCATCATGCGGCTGTAACGGCCTGTTTCCACTGTTTCGCGCACAGTATAGTCAAAGTGGCTGTAGGGAAGCTGGGACAAAAGGGCTGTTTCACGGGCGCCTTCCAGGGCGGTAAGATCGTTCCGTTCGCAGAAACTGCCTGCCCGGCGGGATACCGGGTCGGTGATACGAATTTTTAGGGAACCTGTGTACGCAAGGTTTCCCGCAAGCACCCTCAGCAGGGTTGTTTTTCCGCAGCCATTCGGTCCGATTACACAGACCCGTTCACCTGCCTGAATGGAAAAGGATATATCCTTCAGGACCTTTATTCGTCCATAGCCTGCCTGCAGTTCACGGGCTTCAAAACAGGGTTGTATCGGGCCGGGACGCTGTGCCGCCGGGGAATTCATGCATGCCCCCGTCGTGATGCCAGGAATATCCAGGCGAATACCGGCGCGCCGATGATTGCTGTAATAGCGCCGACCGGCAGTTCAAGGGTTGGTATCAGGATGCGGGCAGCAAGATCTGCAAGTACCATGAAGCCTCCGCCTGCCAGAGCCGACGCGGGAACAAGGAGCCGGTGAGCCGGCCCTGTAAGGCGGCGCATGCTGTGCGGAATTACAAGGTCAAGAAAGCCGATGACTCCTGCAAAGGCGATTGCACAGCCAGTCAGTATCGAGGTAAGGGCGATCAGCAATTTTTTTATCGGTTGTACCGCGACACCGAGAGATCGCGCCTCTTCTTCTCCAAAGGTCAGTATGTCCAGTTCCCTGGTGAATATCCATACAAGAATAAGACCCGCAGCGGTAAGGGGCGCAAGAATTGTGACAGCGGTCCAGCCTTTCAGGGCAAAGCTGCCCATTTGCCAGAACAAAAGGCGTGTCATTTCTTCCCTGGCAAGGGCGGAAAAAAGTGTTAAAAGTGCGCTGGCAAACAGGGATAGTACCATTCCGCACAGTATGATTACGGTACCTGAAAGACGGGGATCGATGAGAGAAGAAAAACGGACGACTATAAACATGGCAATAAGGCTTCCCGTAAAGCCGGCGAGTGGCAGAGCCAGCGGCCCCAAAACGCTGCTGTATACCGACAGGGCGGATGCCAAAACAGCAGAAAACGGAGAGGCCAGCGGGCCTGCAAACAGAGCCGGCGCCATCATAAAAAAGGCTGCACCGAGGGAGGCACCAGCAGAAACCCCCAGGGTAAACGAAGATGCCAGCGGGTTTCTGAGCAAGGATTGCATAACTGCACCGGAGACGGCAAGGGCTGCCCCGACCAGCCAGGCTAATAGAACCCGCGGAAGGCGCAGATTCCAGACAATGCTTTCTATATGCGCTGGCACTGCAGCTTGAGCACCGGTAATTCGCGCAGCGATTACTTCAACTATCTGGACAGGTGTTACGGCGATGCTTCCTGCGGCTACACCGGTAAAAAGTGCAGCCAGAGAAAAAATGGCTGTCAGGACCAGAACGGGGCGAACCCGCTCAGAACAGCTCGGGGTATACTGCATGTGCTATCTCGAACAGGGCCCGGGTTATGCGGTGTGTGGGCTGGGAACTGGAGTTGCTGTCCACAAGAAATACCCGGCCGTTTTTAACCGCCGGAAGATTCTTCCATGCCGGCCGGTTCATGATTTCTGCAACCGGATCATCCAGCCAGTTTACATTAGTAAGGATCACATCCGGCGAACGCTGAATGATGGTTTCAGCACTGACGGCTATCCATCCGGTCTGGTCATCAAGAATATTTCGGGCCCCTGCAATCTCCAGCAATTCGTTCAGGTACACCCCTGTTCCGAAGCTGTAAATATAGGGGGCTGCAGCAATTTCAAAAACAACACTGCGCCGTTTTTCGGCAGGTATGGTTTCACTCAGGCTTGCAATGGCTGCGATCTGGGTATCCATGTCGGCAATAAGAAGTTCGCCGGTCTCGGTGCGGTCTGTGAGTTCTGCCAAAAGGCGGATATCCGCACGGATGTCGGCTATAGTAGAGCTTGTTTCTGTATATACAACCCGTATTCCGCCTGCGGAAAGCGGTTCAAAGGGGTCCTGGCTGCTGCCCTGCCGGGACATCGTTGTTACAATCAACAGATCCGGCTCAAGGGCGGCCAACGACTCAATATCGGGATTAAGCATGTCAAAACGCGGGGTTCCTGTTGGGGTTCCTGCCGGCAGCGGGGACCAGTTATCCATTCCAACCAGGGAAGATCCCATTCCAAGGTCATCCAGAATGGCTGTAACCGCAGGTGACAGCGAAATTATTGCCATTCCGGAACTGTTACTCCGGTTTTCACTGTCCCGGCGGCAGCTTGCCGGTACAAGAAGCAGAAAAAGGGCGCACAAGAGGCCCGCAGCAGTCAGCATGCTCTGTTTTGTTACTTGGGTACGCATACACGCACTATAAAATAATTACATTGAAAAAGCTACGCACTTACTCTATACTGATATATCAATGAGATGCATCCTGGCCTCGGATCTACACGCCAACCTTCCTGCTCTGGAAGCCTTTTTTGCCTACCTTGAAACTCACGGGCTGGCCGACGACCCCGTTTATTTTCTGGGCGATTATGTCAATCTGGGCGCCTTTCCCGAGGAAACCGTAGCTCTGTTGCGCTCGTTTGAAGGGGCTGCCTATCTGGCGGGCAATCATGACCGCTACATCATCAATGAACGGGCCCTTGATCATAACCCTTATTTCGGAAGCCCCGAGGGCGTAATTCACTGCCGCTGGACCCGCGATCAGCTTTCCATGGAAAGCCGCCAGTGGCTTGCAGCGCTTCCGGTGCGTCATCAGTTTGACAGCGACGGCTATCATATAGACATGATTCACGGCCGCCACGATTCTGACGAAGAAACCCTGGATGCCGATGCCCTTGAAACAGCAAAACCAATTATCTATCTGTGCGGTCATACCCATGTGCCCCGTGTGCAAAAAACCGGAAAAGCCCGCATCTATAATCCCGGAAGCCTGGGTAAGCCCCTGGACAAGGATCCCCGGGGTTCGTTCGGAATTCTTGAAACCGGCCCTGATGGAGAACACTTTGAGGTTGTCCGGTTTGATTATGACATAGACCGCGCTGTAAAGGCTCTGGACGAACGACTTGTTCCCTGGCGGACCGGCATTATCAACAGCCTCAGGACTGCAGAGTATCTGGATGAAGAATGATACCGTTACCGTCTTTCTCGGCGGGGACGTATTCGGCGCTGCCGGAATGGCAGCTGCGACCGCTCTTCTTCCGTCCCTGATTGCTGAATATTCCATTGATTTTACAGTTATAAACGGCGAAAACGCTACCGCCGGAACCGGTATATCGCCACAGGACGCAGCCGCCCTGTTTGCCTGCGGTGTGGATGTAATTACCGGCGGCAATCACAGTTTTGAAAAGCGCGAGTTCATACCGCTTCTGGAAACCGACCCGCGTGTGCTCAGGCCGGCAAATTATCCGCATCCTTGCGGGCGAGGTGACTTTGAAATTGAAAAAAACGGGATACACTGGGCTGTCCTTAATCTGCAGGGCCGTGAGTTCATGCCCGCCCTTGACTGTCCCTTCCGGCTGGCCAGAGCCCGCATTGATGAATGGAACGCGCAAGCCGAACCGCCTCTTGTTCTGGTCGATTTTCATGCCGAATCAAATGAAGAAAAAGAAGCTCTTGCCTTTTATCTTGACGGGGACATTTCAGTCCTTGCGGGTACTCACACTCACGTACAGACCGCGGACGAACGTGTTTTGCCCGCGGGTACCGCGTACCAGACCGACCTGGGAATGACAGGGCCGGTGCTGTCTGTTATCGGCGTTGACCCGGTGCTGGCTGTCAAACGCAATATCACACAGGTGCTGTACCGTATGGAGCCAGCGGCTGGTCAGGTGTGCCTTCGCGGGCTGGTGGTCAGCATCGATACAACGACCAGATGCGCCCTTTCTGTAGAACGCATCATGCGCAGGCTGTAAAGGACTGAGCCAATTTCAAAAGCAACCGACTTTTGAAATTAGCTCGAATCATTGCATTTTCCGGTAAAGGAAATTATCTTTAACTTTAGGGAAGCTCAAAAAACTGAGGTTTTTTGCGGCCCCATTAGAAGGAGGAATTATCATGTCACCAAGTATTGCCACAATGACTTCGAGCGGACAGGTAACTATTCCTCAAGCAGTCAGAGAAACCCTCGGCCTGGAACAAGGTGATCCTGTGCTTTTTGAAGAAAGAGACGGATTGATAGTTGTCTGTAAATACTCATATTCTGAACCTCTGTGGGATGCCTCTGTCTGCAGCACCCTGACTGAATGGGAAGATAGCCTGGATGATGATTTATAATCCCGGTGATATTGTAGAAGTTCCATTTCCATTTATAGATTCTTCCGAAAGAAAAGTACGGCCGGCATTGGTTCTTTCCGAGCCGGAATTTGTTCGTTCAACTGGCGCCTGTGTATTGATGATGATAACATCAGCTACAAGGAGCCGTTGGGAAAGCGATGTAGTGATCAATGATTGGGCCTCGGCCGGATTACATAAACCATCAATTCTTCGCTGGAAGCTCTTTACGCTTGAAAACTCGATGATTCTGGCTCGCAGGGGCACCCTTTGTAAAGATGACTTTAACAGCCTGAAACACTCCTTTAAAAGTGTCCTGGGTAGTTTCTGCTCCTGATTCGAATCGGAAATCTATGCAAGGCAATCAAGCTTTCTCTTAAAATTTATCCCGGGTAAGGGGTGTGCCGATCCAGACGCCTTCTGCGCCCAGGTATTCGCGGCGCTGGCCTTCGATCAGAAATTGCACCGAGTTTACTGTCGGGAAGGCGGTGGCGGTAAAGACGACCTGGGCAAGCTGGGCCAGGTAGCCTTCGATGCCGTATTGATTGAACTGGAATTCTTCGCTCAGGTTTATCGATGCGACACCATCCTTGACGCTGACCGACAACAGCCGGGTTCCCGGTGCTATCAAACTGCGGAGCCCCTTTGACGATTCCTCGCGGACAGGCCCTGCAAGCAGTGCCTGCAGGGTTTCGGTAAGGGGTGAGGCTGTAGCCGGAACATCGCGGGTAATTTCGCGTCTGAGAACACGCCCGTCGGCATCGATGCTGACAAAAAACAGGGTTGCCTTGCGGGTCTGGACGGGCTGCTGGACTGCAGGTGTTGCAGCCGGCTGTGCCGGGGCAGGCTGGCTTTGTGCAGGCTGGGTTGCCGGACTCTGCTGTGCAGGTGTTGTTTGAGCCGGTGTTGTCCGGGCAGGCTGGCTTGCAGGCTCTGTCTGCTTGACTGGAGGCGGCTGTACCGGCTGCGTCTGCGTGCCTTGTGTTTGTTCGGCGGCAGGCGGCGGGTCAGTGCGCGGTACCGGCGTGGTGCCGGTCAGTGCCGGGTCGGCTATCTCGACGGCTGTTCGCCCGGAAAAACGTTCCATAAGCCCTGTTTTTTCTACAACAGAGGCAATATTCTGCTTGTTCATGAAGAACAGCACAAAAATGAGCAATATAAAGGCTATCCAGAACAGACACCCGATAGAAGCCTGTTTTTTTCGGTTCTTTTTTACAGCCATGTGCCCATGATACGCCGACTGGCGCCCGCTTGGCAAGGCGCTTCTTGCGGGCTGGCCCGAATTCCGCTATAGTTGAACATGTGAAAAAGCTCGAAGGCCTTTCGGCTTCTCCCGGAATAGTAGTCGGCCCGGTATACTTCCTTCCCGAGGAGGAAACTCTGGTCGTGCCCCGGCACGAAGTGGCAGAAAGCGAGCTTGATGAACAATGGGAACGTTTTACTGCAGCCCTGGAGCGCTCCCGTCACGAGTTAACCCTGTTGCGGGATGACCAGAACAGGGAACATACCGATATCCTTGATGCCCACCTGATGATGCTTTCCGATCCCGAGTTCATCCCCCAGATAGAAAAGCATCTGCGTTCCCGTCATATCAATATTGAAGCAGCCCTGAA
Source organism: uncultured Treponema sp. (assembly GCA_964641135.1). Classification (GTDB taxonomy): domain Bacteria; phylum Spirochaetota; class Spirochaetia; order Treponematales; family Treponemataceae; genus Teretinema. Next base: position 28,840 of record CAZXJV010000017.1, read on the forward strand.
AGACAAGGTTGACGAGGCTGTTTCGATCCTGCGTTCCACCGGCGATGACTACCTGGCCGAACGGGCAGTAGATATCGAAGATGCCTTCGGCCGGGTGCTTGGTCATCTGTTGGGCTCTGCAACAGCGGGCCGCTTTGTGCCCCCCGGAACCATCCTTGTCGCACGGAACATGAAGCCATCCCAGGCAATGACCCTCAAGGATTCCGGCATCCTGGGTATTGTTATGGAGGAAGGCGGGGCGACCAGTCATGTTGCTATATTGGCGCGTACCTGGCAGCTGCCGGCGGTAATGGGCGTACGGGGCATATTTGATGACCTTGACGAGGACAGTCAGATAATTCTGGACGCAGAAGCCGGCCATGTTATCTGTGATCCGCCCTTTGACCTTTTACAGGCCTACAGAACCCGGACCATGGATGATCAGGTGCGCCGGACCGAGCGTGAAAACGAGCGCAGGTTTTTCCGGAAAGCCCGGTGCATGACGCGTGACAAGATTGCGGTTACCGTACGTGCGAACATCGCATTGCCTGAAGAAGCAAAGCCTGCCCGCGAGGAAGGTGCCGAAGGCATAGGTCTGTTTCGGTCCGAATTTCTTTTTTTGGGTGCAGATTCCGAGCCTGACGAAGAAGCCCAGTACACCGCCTACCGGACCGCAGCCCAGGCGATGAACGGCGAGCCGGTTATTATCCGCACCCTGGATGCCGGCGGCGACAAGATGCTTGCCGATCAGGTTTCGCTGGCCGAGTTGAACCCCCTTTTGGGCTGGCGGGCGGTACGGTATTGTCTTGACCGGCGTGAATTGTTCCAGACCCAGCTTCGCGCCCTGGTGCGTGCCTCGGCCCACGGCGATGTACGCATCATGTTTCCGATGATCTCCGGCCCCGAAGAGCTGGAAGAGGCCCTGAACGCCCTTGAGGAAGCAAAAGCGGAGTGTGCCCGTCAGGGCCGGCCCTTTAACCGCAAGCTGAAAGCAGGGGCAATGATCGAGATTCCCTCTGCCGCGGTATGTGCCGACCTGCTTGCCCGCAAGGTTGATTTTTTGTCCATCGGCACCAATGACCTTATTCAGTACAGTCTGGCCGTAGACCGTGAAAACTCCCGTGTGGCGCATCTGTACGAGCCGTATCACCCGGCAGTGCTGCGCCTGATACGTCAGACCATCGAGGCGGGAATCCGCTACCGCGTTGAGGTTTCCATCTGTGGAGAGATGGGGGGAGATCCCGCAGCCGTGGTTCTCCTTCTGGGTATGGGCCTTCGTTCGTTCAGCATGGCCCCCTCCCTTATCGCCCCGGTCAAAAAAATGGTATTATCCGTGACTATGGCCGAGGCCGCCGAACTGGCCGACCATGCCCTGAGCCTGGGCTCCGCCCGGGAAATTCGCAAACTTATCGAGGAAAAACTGAAAGCCTATGCATGATATCGAGCTTCCCTCCGGCTCCGCCGCTGATTCCGCATCCGGCGGGCCTGCCTTTGACGAGGACAAGGCCTGGCGCAACCTTCCGCAGGTAGTGATTGTCGGCCGGCCCAATGTGGGTAAATCTACCCTTTTTAACCGCTTTTTGCGCAAACGGCGGGCTATAACCGACCCGACTCCCGGCGTAACCCGCGACCCGATAGATGGCACCGCCTTTATAAACGGCTATCCAGTCCGGCTTACTGACACCGGCGGTTTCAAGCTGGACCGCAAACCGGGAACCGCCGACGCTGTGATGGACGAACTGGTTGTCGCCAAGACCCTTTCCACGTTGAAGCAGGCCGATCTGATCATTCTTATGCTGGAAGCCGGGGAGCCGACCGGCGAAGATGAAGAATTCGTTGAGCTGCTGCGCCCGTGGCGCGACAAGCTCCTGGTTGCTGTAAACAAGACCGAGGGCGGCCGTCGCGAGGCCGAGGCCTGGAATTATCTTTCCTGGGGTTTTGACGATCTGGTCTGTATAAGCGCCGAACACGGCGACAATATCAACGATCTTGCCGACCGCATCGTTTCGCGGCTTGATTTTTCCCGTGTTGAAGAGGATACCGGTCCCCGAGAAATCCGTATTGCCATTGTGGGCAAGCCCAATACCGGCAAGTCTACGCTGGCAAACCGGCTTACCGGCAGTGACCGTTCGATTGTTTCGGATATTGCCGGTACCACCCGGGATGTAGTTGAGGGTTCTTTTACCTGGAAGGGGCGGCCGTTCCGGATACTGGATACTGCGGGAATACGCCGCAAAAGCCGCGTTAAAGAGGACATTGAATATTACTCTGTAAACCGCGCCATCAAGACCCTGAACGAGGCTGATCTGGTCTTTCATATGATCGATGCCCGAGAGGGTCTTGCCGATCAGGATAAAAAGATCATCGCCCATGCCTCAAGCCGCGGCCTGGGTGTGATTTTTGTATTGAATAAATGGGATCAGATGAGCGAAGACCCCAAAACTTTCAAGGATGCCGAGCGAAACCTCAAGGTAATGTTCGGCCAGATGGAGTATGCGCCGGTTCTGCCTCTTTCTGCACTTGAGGGAACCGGAATCAGCACCCTTCTTTCAATGGCAGTCAAGATCTTCGACCAGCTGTCGATGCGCATTGAAACCTCGGCTCTTAACCTGGCTCTTGCTGACTGGGTTGCTGCCTCTCCGCCACCCCAGTCCCGGACCAATAAATTCAAGATACGGTATATAGTACAAACCGGCGCGAATCCGGTCAGTTTCATGGTTTTTGCCTCACGGCCCGAAGCGGTAACAGACTCATATCTTGCCTATATCCGAAACCGCATACGCAAAGATCTCGGCTTTACCCATATTCCGGTAGTATTGGAAGTCAAGGGCAGCCGGCGCAAGTGGGAGCAGCGGGAGGGCTGAGCGGTGGCAGAATTCTCCATCGGCGAGGTAGAACGGCTCACCGGGCTAAAAGCTCATGTCCTGCGTTACTGGGAAGAAGCGGTTCCCTTCATCCGCCCCCGCAAGGATGATACGGGCCGCAGGTATTATTCTTCCCGCGATGTGGAATTGATACAGCGATTGCGTTTTTTGGTGTATGAGAAAAAATATACCCTTGAGGGTGCCGGCGAGCGCATGCTTGCCGAGCTGACGAACAGCCGGTATCAGCAGATCAAGCCGTCGCTTGACGCGGCTCGTGCCGATTTGATGAGTGTCTATACCCTGGTGCGTTCGCGCGCCGCTGATGTTGATGACAAGGAAACCCGCAATGAATAATGAAACACCCGGGAAGGGAATACCCTTTTACCAGAATATACTGGATAAACGCAGCCGGCGCGTTAAACCCCCAAAGGGAGACAAGGCGGCCGTCACCGCAGGATCTGAGCGAGGCAGGTCCGACGGTCATGCCCGCACTGACCGTGCTGACCGCACCGGTCGTGCAGGCCGCATGGATCGCGAACATGCCGGCCCGCGCGGGCATCACGGTTCCGGACCCTCTGGCGACCGCCGACCGGCCCCGGCCTTTACCCCGCCAAAGCCTGCCGGCACGCCTGTGTTTGCCCCTCTTTCGGCAGAAACCCACCGGCTTCTTGATGCCTTTCCGGATATTGTTCAGGGTGTGCTGCCCCTTGACAGCCGCAGGCTGCAGGAATTGCCTAAAACAGTGCGGACCCTTTCGCACAGTCTTACTGATGAGCGCTCAACCCGGCGTACAGGTTACATGAACGACCCTGCTGTTCTTTCGGCCTATATCCGCTACTACCAGTGGTGGAACCTGGTGCGTCTGTGCCGTCTTTTTACCAACCTGCCTTTGGACCTGAGGTCCGGGGATGTATGTGCGGATTTTGGTTCAGGGCCCCTGACTGTCCCGCTGGCGCTGTGGATCAGCCGGCCGGAACTGCGTGCATTGAATCTGACCTGGTATTGCCTGGATATTTCTGCATCCAGCCTTGCTGCCGGCGAGGAGCTGTTTTTGTCACTGTGCGCCCGAACCGGAGGATCACCCTGGAAGATAGTGCGCATTAAAGGCGAGTTCGGAGCCCCTGTACGGCAAAAACTGCGGTTTGCTGTCAGTGCAAATATGTTTAACGAGCTTTTTTGGGACAGTCCCCAGCCCCTTGAGGAGCTGACAAAGCACCATGCCGCTGCCCTTGCTGGTTTTTTGGAAGAAGGGCGGGCGGCTGTTCTTGTGGTCGAGCCCGGTATATCGCGGGCAGGACGGTTTGTAAGCCTGCTCCGCGATGCCCTTGCACGCCGCGGCTTTGATCCATCTTCTCCCTGTCCGCATCAGGCAGCCTGTCCTTTCCCGGGGTTAAGGAACGGCAAGTGGTGTCATTTTGCCTTTGATACCGCTGATGCCCCGCGCTCGCTGCATAAGCTTTCAGAAGCAGCCCATCTTTCCAAGGACCGGGCCGCGCTCAGCTATATCTATGCCTGTCGTTCTGGTGAAGATTCCTCTCTTGAGCAGACTCTTTCCGGCTCACCGTCTACAGTGGCGGTGAAAAACCCGGCAAACACAGACGGCAGCACCAGTGTACGGGTTGTTTCAGATGCAATACGCCTGCCCCACGGGCGGATTGGCCGGTATTGCTGTTCAGACCGCGGTATGGTTTTGCTTTCGGCCGGGCGCGGCGGATATGACTGGGTGGCTGGTCTTGCTTCAGGTGCTGCCGTCTCGATACCGGAGGCACGAAAAAACGGGTCTGAGGAACGGGATGAAAAAACCGGAGCCCTGGTGCTGCGAATATAGGATGCTGTCTGTAAACAGGTCTTTTTATCTGCGCAAAAGCATAACCAGCGAAAAAATCACCAGATCCTGCATGGCATGTATGATCCATGCTGCTAAAAACCCGCGTGTTTCCAGCATGGCCCTTGTCATAAACCAGCCCAAAAGGCCTGACGCGGCAGCGCCCGCCAGGCCACCGGGGATTCCGGCATAATGGGCCGCGCCGAAATAAAAGCCGGCAAGAATTGCAGTCAGCCGGTCATCAATGCGTCCTGCAAGGGGGGCGGCTATAGTATTGCGATACAGAATTCCTTCTGCAAAAGCATTCGCGGCGGCCAGCGGAATCAGCAGCGGTAGAGCCGAAACCCGGAGCTGAACATTCTGCAGCGGCCTGAAACCGGTAACAGTCAGTATGGAAAGCAGGGCTGTTCCGCCTGCAATACAAAGGCCCGAGACAAGGGCAAGCCGCAGCCATTTTATTTCCCGGTCTTTAATCCCCAGCCATCCAATGCCCCGTGCGCGCCTGTACAGCTCTCCGGGTTTTAAAAGTGCCTGTCCGGATGAACCAAGTCCGGCTGTCAGAACAATGGCAAGCAGGAAAGCTCCGATCAGTTTAAGGGCTATCGCTTCCTGAAAGCCGGCGAGCTGATCCGCTCCGGAAAAAACAGATCTCCACACAGGAATCAGGGTAAGACGGTTGCCCCAGACCGTAAAGATGTGCGCTGCCAATACTGCGGCCGCAAGCGGCTTGAATGGCGTAAGCCGGGGGTCCCGCAGCGAAGCGATAAGGGCAGCTGCCAGAATCACGGTTTGGGTCCAGATCAACCATACCGGCAGAGTAATCCTCAGCAGATGACAGACAAGGGCCGGCAGGGCTGAACCTGCGGCAACAAGAAATGCCGCCGGCAAAAGGCCTGCCGGTATCTTCAGATCTGGCGCCTTCATTAGCCGGTCTCCGCTTCGTTCAAAGGATCAGTCTTGAAGATTTTTGCAAGCTGTTTGCGTGTAGTGTCCAGGTCGCGGGGATATGGAGCTGTCCACTCCATCATTTCTCCTGTAACAGGATGTGCAAGCTCCAGTTTCCATGCATGCAGGCCCAGCCGGTCAAGAAGCGGCCGTTCCTCATAAGCGTCTCCCCGCCAGGATCGTTTAATTTTGGACAGATACAAAGCATCGGCCTGTCCATACAGAGGATCACAGACAATAGGCAGTCCGAGTTTTAAAAGATGAACGCGAATCTGGTGTGTCCGGCCGGTAAGGGGGCGGGCTTCCACCCATCCATAGCTACCGCAGGGACCGATCCATCTAAACCGGGTAACGGAGGGCTTACCATCCCGTTTATCCGCTACGGTGCGGTGCTTTAAATCGCCGTCAGCCCGAAGCGGAATATCTGTTTCGGTTTCTTCCCAGTCAGGCCGGCCGTTAACAAGGGCATGATAGGTTTTTTGCACCTGTCGTTCCTGAAAAGCCAGGGATAAGGCGCGGTGCGCCTCTTCTGTTCGGGCATATATAACCAGACCTGATGTATCCTTATCGATGCGGTGAACAGCAAACAAGCGTTCTCCCTGTCCGCACAGGGCTTCGGCAGCGGCGTTGTCCAGACGGGGGGCGTCAGGATCCCAACGGTCGGCAGCAACCAGCAATCCGGGAGCCTTGTTTAAAACAACCAGGGCATCATCCTGGTATACAACAGTAAAAAGGGAAGGGCTTTTCATTTGCCCAGTATATCAGAATACCGGCCGGCTGACAAACCTGCCCGGCCGTGCTCCGGAGGGTACAGCTCTGGCCCGCGCCGTGCGCCAGGCCGTGCGCCTGCGCTTACCGCTCGTCCGGAATGCTTATGCGAAATCTGCACCCCTGGCCTTCCCTGCTTTTAAGGTTCACCTTTCCGCCGTGTGCAAGGGCGATGTGTCGTACAATCGAAAGCCCGAGGCCGGTACCGCCGGTATCCCGGCTGCGGCCCTTATCCAGGCGGTAAAAGCGCTCAAAAATTCGTTCCTGGTAGCGGGCCGGTATACCGGGGCCGTTATCTGTAACGGTCAGTACCAGTCGCGGTTTTTTGCCGTTTTTTGTTTTAATCTCTGCTTCAATAAGTACCAGTGATCCTTCCGGGCAGTAGGTGATTGCATTCTTGACCAGGTTTACCAGCGCCTGTTCAATCAGGCCCGAATTTACCCTGAATGACAGCGAAGACGGGTGTATAAAACTCAGCTGGATCCCCCGCTCCCTGGCAGGTTCGGCACACAGCTGTTCCACCGAGCGTAACAGCAGCAGAATATCAGATTTTTCGCGGGGTACCTCACGCTGTTCATCCTGTTCAAGGCGGGAGATCGTCAAAAGATCTTCAATAATTGCGCTTAACCGCTGGGATTGCTGGTCCATGATCTCCAGAAACCGCCGGGCGGCTACGCTGTCATCGATTGCACCGTCTTTAAGGGTTTCAATAAACCCTTTAATTGACGTAATCGGTGTTTTAAGTTCGTGCGATACATTGGCCACAAAATCTTTACGTATCCGTTCCAGGCGTGTCAGGCGGGTAATGTCGCTGAAAACCAGCAGCAATGCTGGCCCGTCTGTACCTGCGCCGCCAACAGGAGCGCTTTTTGCCAGAAGCCACCGGCTTCCCTTTGATGGTTTGTCCGATGCCAGTTCCACGGTCAGCTCTGTGCGTTCATCACCCGGCGGCAGGGTGCCCATGCCGAGTGAGTGTATTGCAAATTCGGAAATTGACGTATTGTCTATCAGATTGGCAAGATCCTGCCCGGCGGCCGCGGCTCCGTCTATGCCGAATACCCGTTCAGCCGCAGGATTAACCCTCAGCACCCGGCATTCGCTGTCCAGAACAATCAGTGCATCGTTTATCGCCTGAACAATAGCTTCGGTTTCCCGGCCGGAATCATCCAGGCGGCGGATCCGTTCGGCCAGACGGTCCGAAAGATCGCTGTATACTGCAGCAAGACTGCCGAACTCGCGCGGCCAGGAAGCTTCTGCAAGCTCTTTAAAGCTGTTTTTCGGGTTTGCAGCACCTTCGGACCACCCCGCAGCAGCACGTTCCAGCATGGTAAGCGGCACCACAAATCTTCGACCGGCTAACAGCGCTCCTGCCATTGCCGCAAGCAGGATGGCAGAAGCCGACAGCACCACCGCCACTGTCATGTGCCGGGATGCGGTCTGTACATATTCAAGAGTGATAGACAGCCTGATAATCAGGTTATGCCAGGGCAGGGCGTGATAGACCATCGGTTTTTGTATTGATGCGCTGTAACGTACCGCCGACCCGGGTTTTCCTGCAAGGGCCTGTGCCACCTCGGGGCGCCGGGCGTGATTCTCAAGCAGCCGGGGATCCGCATTTGAATCGGCCAGAACCCGGCCCTCGCGGTTAATAATCGTCAGTCTGAACTCGGGTTCTGCTCCGAATCGCTCGGCAAATTCCTGAAGCCAGGCTTCGTCTGCTTCATTCCCTTCCTGTCTACGCAGTTCCCCTTCAAGAAGGTGGGCAACAGCTGTTCCTACCTGATGCAGATTGTGGGCGCTTTGCCGCCATGCTGTACGGCGCACCGCGTTCAGGCTTACCAGTGTAAAGGCCGCAAACGAAACCAGCAGTACCCCGGCAGTTGCGGTCAACAGATACAGTCGAATGCCGGGCTGCCGGTTCTTTCTCATTCATCCCTCAGCCGGTAGCCTATGCCCCGCACTGTTTCCACAATATCGGCCTTGTCCAGCAGTTTTTTCCGTATGCTCAGCACCTGAACGTCAATTGAACGCTCGGTTACCGGATACGAACCGCCTTTTACCGCATTGATAATCTGGTTGCGTGAATACACGCGTCCCGGAGAGCGGGCAAGAAATTCAAGTATCTGGAATTCGGTAACAGAAAACTGCAGTTTTTCACCATCCGAAAACACCTCATGGCGTTCCGGGTCGATTGTAATCCCGTGTACCCGTACCGTGTCGCCGCCGGGTTCTATCGCCTTGCGGTTCCGCCTTCGCAAAATGGTGCGTACACGGGCTACAAGCACACGCGGTGAAAACGGCTTGGTTATATAATCCTCTGCGCCCAGCTCAAGCCCCAGAACAACATCGGAATCCTCTGTACGGGCGGTCACCATCACAACCGGAATGGGGGCTGTTTCGGTTCTCTCGCGCAGGGCCCGGCACACATCAAGGCCGCTCATGTCGGGAAGCATCAGGTCAAGCAGTATCAGATCCGGATCAAGCTCCGCTGCAAGGCGCAGGGCATCAGCGCCGCAGGCAGCGGTACATACCCGGAAGCCTTCTTTTTCAAGGTTATAGCGCTCCAGTTCCAGAATGGCCGCCTCATCGTCAACAGCCAGGATAAGTTCATTGCTCATAACCAAACACTACACGCACGGCGCCGTTTTGTCACTTTCTTTAGCCGTTTTCTTACCAAAAATTAATATTTTTTTAACTGAGGCTCTTACAAAAATCGAGGAGTTTTGAAAGAGCTACCATAAATGTAGGTGGAGAATTTTGACAAGTTGTTGC